>JBFELD010000158.1:0-6285 GCA_041552375.1 Kiloniellaceae bacterium
ATATCGAGCTCAGTCCAGTTTGATAGCGGAAAGGCACGGATGCTATCTCCTCTGGCGATGCGCCCGTTGTAGAGCCGCCAGAGTTCGGGGCGTTGGTCCTTGGGGTCCCAGCGGTGACGTCGAGTGCGGAAGGAGAAGACCCGCTCCTTGGCGCGCGACTTCTCCTCGTCACGCCGCGCGCCACCGAAGGCGGCGTCGAAGCCATAGGCGTCGAGGGCTTGCTTGAGACCCTCGGTCTTCATCACATCTGTATGAACCTGGGAGCCGTGCTCGATCGGTGAGATGCCCCTTTTCAGCCCATCCTCATTCACGTGTACGATCAGGTCCAATCCCAATCGAGCCGCCTCGCGGTCGCGAAACGCGATCATTTCGCGGAACTTCCAGGTGGTATCGATATGCAAGAGCGGAAAGGGCGGGCGCCCCGGGTAAAATGCCTTCATCGCGAGATGAAGCATGACCGAGGAGTCCTTGCCGATGGAATAGAGCATCACCGGCCGGCGGAACTCGGCGGCGACCTCGCGCATGATGTGAATGCTTTCCGCCTCCAGCCGGCGAAGGTGTGTAAGTGACTCTTTCATAAAATGTAATTTAATTCTGATATCATTGATGAAATATCGATTGGCACCAAACCGAAATGGGGCTGATCCGGCTGGGACACTAGGACGCTTGCCGAATTTCCGCAATCCGAATTTGCCGCCGGGATAAATTAGCCATAGCTCTTAGGTATTTGATAATTCAAACCTGCGACTCCATAAGAGTGAGGCGCCTCAGGTGGCGCTTGCACGAATTCGATCCGGCCGATAGGCTGGGCGTCAACTTAGGGGGAGTGCGCGTCCGGGATACGCGAGGGACCGAAGCGCCCAAAACCGGTTTTGCAGAAGACTGGCTTTCATGGGGCCTCCCGAGCGTTACGACCCGCGCATTTGACTGGCAAGATCGACCTCGGCGGGCTGCTCGCGGAGGGCGCCTGCGGACGGTCTTGCTGTAAGAGCAGGGAACGAAAGCCGTGACGGACAGCTTGCCATCTCATCGCGAGAGAGCGGGGTCGGAAGTGGCCTGGCTGGATAGGGTATTTCGCCCCCGCGAGATTTTTATTCGAGTAGATGGGCGTGTCCGCTACCTCACGCTGAGCGTTCGGGTGCAGAAGTTGGCGGCGCTTGCCGTCGTCGGGATTGGGCTTTGGACCTCGGTTGCGACCACGGGGTTGTTCGTTCAGGAGTTCCGGCTCGGCGGTAAGGACAACTATATTGCCGCCCAGGAAAGCCGCTACGCCAATCTGCTGGCGGAAATCGCTACCTACCACGCCCGCTACGCCGAAATCGCGAGAGAGCTCGAGCGCAATCAAGGAATTGCCTTGTCGACCCTCGACGGTGGGACGCCGGCGGAGCCGGGACCGGACGCAGACGCTGCGGTGGAAGGCGAGGGCCTGGCTGTCGATGGCTCGGCCCCGAATGCCGCGCGGGCCCAACTTAGCGCCCGTCTCAGCGCCTTCGAGGTCGAACTCCGTCAAGCAGCCGAGCGCAATATGGCGTTGAAGGAGCGGGTCGCGGAAATTACCGGTATTCTCTCGGGGGCGGCCGTCGCCAGGCTCGGCGTCGGCGAAAGGCAAGGCCAGGCCGAGCGCGCGCCGATCTATCCTGGACCCGCCGCATCCACCCGCTCGGGCCCCGATGTCGACCAGACAGGTGTGCCGAAGGCGGCATTGGACAGAATCGCCGCCTTGACCGAGGATCGGCGCCGTCTCGCCTGGGCCTTGGCCGAGAGCGAGATCGGCGTCGCCAATCTGGCATTGGAGCGCGGCGGTTTCGAAGCCGCGATCGCGCAAAATAATGATGCTCTTCAGGCCGCGGAAGAGAGATACGACGCGCTCAGCACTGGCCGGGATTTCCACTTCGAGGAGCTGCAAAAGGAACGCGACGACCTCAGGCAGCAAGTCACGGAGCTGACCTCCCACCTCGCCGAGCTCGATCAACGCAATATCCGGGCCGTTACGCGCTTGAGCGATGCCGCGGCCGATGCGGCCTCACGGCTGGAAAAAACCATCGACATGACCGGTCTATCGGCTGACGATCTCTTGCGCCGACAATCGAACGCGTCGGCACAGGGAGGCCCCTATTTCGAGGACATCGGAGAGATCGATCTGAGCGGTTCGGCCGGCTCCGAGCTTTCCTTGGCTTTGGACCTGCTCAACATGAAGCTGGATCGCTGGAAGGCTCTCCAGGGTCTCATGCGTGCCGTTCCGCTCGCGCCGCCGCTCGAGCAGTTCGAAATCTCGAGCCACTTCGGCACCCGCTTCGACCCGTTGAACAGCCGCAAGGCTCGCCACTATGGCATGGATTTCCGCGCCCCCAGGAACGCATCGGTCTATGCCACCGCGCCCGGAAAGGTGATCTATGCCGGCTGGTACGGGCAGTTCGGACGACTGGTCGAAATCGATCATGGCTATGGGATCAAGACTCGTTATGCCCACTTGAACGAAATCCATGTCAAACGGGGTCAGGTGGTGACGAGCCAACAAAAAATCGGTACTCTCGGAACGTCGGGGCGCAGCACAGGGCCCCACGTCCACTATGAGGTGTTGTTCAACAACAAGCCTCAAAATCCAGCGAAATTTTTGACGGCAGGACAGAATGTTTTCAAAAGGTAGTTCTTCAAAACGGCCCTCGGCGGAACCTCAGCCGAGCGCCGCTCAGGAAAAGGCCCCCATGTCGAAAAACCCTACTGCTCCGACCCGCGGTGTTCCCTCGATCCTGAGCAAGGATCTCAAGATCTTCGGCAATCTTGAGAGTGTGGGCGAGCTGCAGATCGACGGATTGGTCGAGGGCGACGTCAGCGGAACGTCGATCGTTCTCGGCGAATCAGGCCAGATCTCCGGCAACCTTCGCGGTGAGTTGGTGCGAATCGCCGGCCAGATCTCAGGGGGTGTCGATGCATCGAAGGTGGAGCTCGACAAGACCGGCAAGGTCTTGGGCGATATCCGCCACGAGGTGCTCAGCATTGCCTCGGGCGCTTATGTCGTCGGCAAGGTCATGCGCCGGAACTCGTCGCAGCCACGGGCCGATACACCGCGGCCTAGCGCCGGCGCGACGCAAGCTCCGGCGGCGGGGGTCGGCAGCGCACCACCGGCAACCGGAGCCAAGCCCGCCTCGGCGAGCACGTCGGTCGGGACGGCCGGCGTCACACCCGGTGGGCCGGCTACAAGCCCGAGCAAGCCCGTCTGAGGTCGGCTCCGCGAATCCCAGCACACGGGTGACGAGGTCGCCGAGTGACAAGGACGTGACGTCACCCGCTGTCTTCTTCTCCGAGGATGGTGGCGAAGAGCGCCGGATCGACATTGCCGCCTGAAAGCATGAGGACGCTGGTGCGTCCTCGAGCCTCGATCTTGCCTGAGAGTAGCGCCGCTAGCGATACGGCGCCGCCGGGCTCGATGACGAGCTTCAAGTGGCGAAAGGCATAGAGCATGGCCCTCCGGACCTCGTCGTCGCTGACGGTCAACCCCCCGGCGAGGAGACGTCGGTTCAGGGCGAAGGTCGTCTCTCCCGGCATCGGCGTCAGAAGGGCATCACAGAAGGACTGCGCCTGAGGGTCGACCCGTACCCGCTCCCCGGCGGCGAGAGAGAGCTGGGTGTCGTCGAAATCCTCCGGTTCGACGCTATAGATGGCGCAGTCGGGAACCAGGGTCTCGAGCGCCAGCGCGACACCGGCGGTCAGGCCACCGCCACCACAGCAAACCAGCGCTTGCTCGGGCCGGGCATCGAGAGCCTCGGCTTGATGGGCGATTTCGAGACCGCAGGTTCCCTGACCGGTGATGATGTCGGGGTCATCGTACGGACGGATCAGCAGCGCACCGGTTTTTCTCGCTATGGCTTCCGCGATCGCTTCGCGCGATTCGGTCTTGCGGTCATAGCTCACGATCCGGGCGCCATAATGCCTGGTGTTCTCGATCTTGATGCGCGGCGCGTCGCTCGGCATGACGATCGTCGCTTGCAGTCCCAACAGCGCGGCCGCGGCCGCCACTCCTTGAGCGTGGTTGCCCGAGGAGTAGGCCACGACGCCGGCGGCACGCGCCGGCTCCGGGATGCGGCTCATCCGATTGTAGGCGCCGCGGAACTTGAACGACCCGGTCCGTTGCAGTGTCTCCGCTTTCAGCAGGACCCGACCGCCGACCCGCTCGTTGAGCGTGGGTAGCTCGAGCAGCGGTGTGATGACGGCATGCCCCGCCAAGCGCGTGGCGGCTTCCTCGATTTCGGCGAAGGTCGGCAACTGACTAGCGGCGGTTCCGCCGGTCGATCTCTGTGAGGAAGTCATCGATGGCGCTCACTGCTTCGGGTTCGTCCAGTATCGGGGCGTGGCCACGGTTGGCGACCACGATATGCCGCAGGTCGGGCTTGACGTCGACCATTCGCTCGAGCGTCTCGCCGGTGAGAAACTCGGACAACTCGCCGCGGATGGCAAGGGTGGGAAAGGGCGTCAGCGCGCGGAAGTAGGGCCAGAGATCTTGGAGCTGACGGTGATCGCGCGGCACCGCCTCGATGGCGCGACGGTCCCAGTCCGGGTGGAGCAGGCCGTCGTCGGCCGGATGGTAAGTGGCCCGTGCGAAGCGCAGCCATTTCTCCTCGGTTTCGAGATTGAGCGTCGGCAGGGCCTGCCGCAAGGCCTCGGCCGCGGTCTGCCAGGTCTCGTGCGGTTTCGCCGCCAAGAGCAGATCGAGTACCGGTGCCGTCGTGTCGAGATCCAAATCCGGACCGATGTCGTTCAGGATAGCTCCGGCGATGACCGAGGGCCGCGCGACCGCAAGTCCCATCGTCAGGAGGCCACCCATGGACGTCCCGCAGATCACCGAGTGGTGCAGGCCAAGCGCCGCCATGATTTGCAGGACGTCGTCGATATAGACCTCTGGCCGGTAGTGCCGCTTTTCCGGATCGTACTGGGAGCGCCCCCGTCCACGATAGTCCAGGGCGACGACCCGACGATCGGGTGCCAGCCGTTCGGCCAAGGGCGCGAAGTCCTTCGAGTTGCGGGCCAGCCCGGCAAGACAGACCACCGGCACGGCCCTGGCCAGCGGGTCGCCGTAGTCACGACAGTAGAGCCGCAACCCGTCCTTGGCCGAAATGCGGTGCTCGCGGAACCTCATGTCGAGTGTAGCTCGCCTCAAATGCCGAGTAGACCCGGAAGCGCGGTCAGGTCCTTGATCACCGCCGCCGGGTCGGCCGGGATACGCTCTTGCTCCTTGCCGAAGCGGTTGACCCAGGCGACGCGGAACCCGAAGTGAGCCGCCGCCGCCGCATCCCAGGCATTCGAGGACATGAAGCAGACCTGCTCGGCCTTCACGCCTAGGCGATCGACGGCCAGTTGATAGACACTGGGATCGGGCTTGAAGATCCCGACCTCCTCGACCGACAGGACCGCGCGCAGAAGTCCGGCGATACCGGCCGAAGTCACCGCGGCCTCGAGCATGGCCGGCGATCCGTTGGACAGGATTGCCGTGATCTGCCCGGCATCGCTCAAGCGGGCGAGGGTATCGGGGACCTCTGGATAGGCATCCAGCGTGAGATAGAGGTTCAACAAGGTATCCCGCAACGCCGGGTCCTCGATACCGTGGGCAGCCAGAGCATAATCGAGCCCGTCGGCCGTGACCTGCCAGAAATCCACATGGGCGCGCATCAGGCTGCGCAGCCACGTGTATTCGAGCTGCTTTTGACGCCAGAGGTCGGAGACCGCCTGCGCTTTGTCGCCAAGAGACTGCCCGCCGCGCGCGACGGCGGAATGAACGTCGAAAAGTGTTCCGTATGCATCGAAGACGCAGGCTTCGATGTCCTTGAATGCCGCCTCAGCCATGATTACCACACCTCTTGCATTGTCAGCACAACCCCGTAAGGCAAGCTGTTGTGCGGTGATTTGGCAAGCGTCAATCGTCTCCCACGGATCTCCGCGGTCGTTTAAGAAGACTCTCCGGGAGGTGACATCTTCCAGCTCAACTGCGTAGCTTGCCCGGATCGATAGACGATCAGACCCTCGAGCACCCGCTGAACGTAGTTTCGGGTTTCGCTGAAGGGAATGTGTTCTATCCATTCGATGAGCGAGATCTCATCGCCGCGCGGATCGCCGAACTTGTCGAGCCACCTGTCGACGCGGTGTGGCCCGGCGTTGTAAGCCGCCAGGGCCAGGACGTAAGATCCCCTGAAACGCTCCACCAGTGAGCGCAGATAAGTGCGGCCGAGCTTAACGTTGTAGTCCGGATCCTCGGTCAGCCAATCGCGCACGTAGCGCACGCCAATACGCTTG
>JBFELD010000159.1:0-6249 GCA_041552375.1 Kiloniellaceae bacterium
CGCCGGCCTCGCCTTCGCGCGCATAGAGACCAGCCAGCAGATGATCGGTGGCCTCGCCCAGATCGATGCCGGCGGCGGCCAGCCGTTGGCGCAGGTCGTCCGGGTCGAGGAGCGGCGGCGGTAGCGCTTGCGGGTCGTCGCCGCCCAGGAAAGCCTCTTCTATGGCGGCCAGGACAGCAACGTCCACGTGAGCCAAAAGCATCAACTCCGGGCTGGCCAAGGCCTGCTCGCTGGTCTCGAGACCGCTCGTGACCGGCGAGAGAGGCGGTGCCGGTCGACGCGCTGGTGCCTCCGTGGCGGCGGTGGTCGTCGGCCCCTCGGTGGTTTGTGTGGTGGCTTCGCTCTGCGATTGGGGCTCGGGTGAGGTTGGTTCGGGCGGTGTCTCTTCGGCGGTCTGGACCGGTGCCGGCGCATCGGCGGTGAGAAATCCGATGGCCAAGCCGCCGAGGACGGCGATACCCATCACCAACAGGACCATTAGCGCGTTTCGCACGGTATCCAGCCCCCTTTAAGGCACACTTCCGGTGGAGGCTGCAGTTTCGGCTCTAAACGTAAAGAAAACCTTTGGTTTTAGCGGCGTCTAGTGTCCCGAATCAGAAGTTCGCATCATTGCTGGCACGCGCCGGACGAACTTCTGATTCGATAAGGACACCAGCAGATCCGTGTGCCTAGTGTGGTTTATGGTTTTGAAGTTCCTTAGGCGAGTTAGCCCCAATAATAAGAGGAACTTCAAAACCACCACACTAGCGCTGCTCGGTCTCCCACTCCGGGTGGATGAAGACCGGCGTATCGAGGGCAGGCAGGGCGTCCCGGCCGCGAATGACGTCGGCCATCTTCTCGGCCATCATGATCGTCGGGGCGTTGAGGTTGCCGGAAACGATGGAGGGCATGATCGAAGCGTCGACCACGCGCAGCCCCTCCAGGCCGTGAACCCGGCCCTGGGCATCGACCACGGCCATCTTGTCCGCGCCCATCTTGCAGGTGCAGGAGGGATGGTAGGCGCTCTCGGATTCGGCGCGCACGAAGGCATCGATATCGGCGTCGCTGCGGACCTCGGGCCCCGGCGCCAGCTCGCGGCCGCGGAAGGGTGTAAAGGCCTCCTGCGCGAAGATCTCCCGCGTCAGTTTGATCCCGTCGCGCATCTCTTGTCGGTCCTGCTCGCTGCCCATGTAGTTGAAGCGGATCGAGGGCGGATCGCGCGGGTCGGCGGACTTGAGGGAGACGCGGCCGCTGGAGGTCGGGCGCATCGGTCCGATATGCGCCTGATAGCCATGCACGTTCTGTGACCGGCTGCCATCGTAGTGCATGGCGATCGGCAGGAAATGGTATTGCAGGTCCGGATGCTCGACGCCGGCGCGCGAGCGAATGAAGCCGCCGGCCTCGAACTGGTTGGAGGCGCCGATGCCCTCGCGCAGGAAGAGCCAGCGCGCGCCGATCACCAATTGGTTCCAAGGCTTCATGGCCGGATAGAGCGAAACTGGCTTCAGGCTCTCCTGTTGGACGTATATCTCCAGATGATCCTGAAGGTTCTGACCGACTCCCGGCAGATCACTCAGCACCTCCAAACCCATCTCCTTCAGGTGATCGGCCGGCCCGATACCGGAGAGCATCAGAAGTTGCGGCGTGTTGATCGCCCCGGTGGAGAGGATGACCTCCCGCTCCGCGCGGGGCTGATGGACGAGGCCGAGCTGCTCGTACTCCAGGCCCACCGCCCGGCCGCCGTCGATCATCACGCGGGTCGTGAAGGCGCGGGTCTCGACGGTGAGGTTGGCGCGGCCGAGAACGGGGTGCAGGTAGGCACGCGCGGCGCTGCTTCGGCGTCCCTGGCGCACGGTCATGTCATAGGGGCCGATCCCCTCCTGACGATAGCCGTTGACGTCGTCGGTAAAGGCATAGCCGGCCTGCTGTGCCGCCTCGATGAAGGCTTGGCTCAAGGGGTTGCGGCAGGCACCGGTTGCCACGCCCAAGGGGCCTTCGCCGCCGCGGTAGTCGTCCGGCCCTTGCGCGCGGGTTTCAGCCTTCTTGAAGTAGGGCAGGACATGGGCATAGGACCAGCCCTCCATCCCTTTGGCCTGGGCCCAGCGGTCATAGTCGCGGGCGTGCCCGCGGATGTAGACCATGCCGTTGATCGAAGAGGAGCCGCCGAGGACCCGGCCGCGCGGACAATACATGCGCCGGCCGTTCATATCGGGTTCGGGCTCGGACTCGTAGCCCCAGTTGTAGGTCCTGTCCATCAGGGGATAGGCGAGTGCGGCTGGCATGTGAAGGCGCCAGGAAAAACGATTGTCCCAGGGTCCGGTCTCCAACAGCAGAACCGTGACCTCCGGGTCTTCAGTCAGGCGGTGGGCCAGGACGCATCCGGCCGAGCCGGCGCCGACGATGATGTAGTCGTAATTTTTCTGTTGCATGGGGTACCTCGCCGGAGCAATGAGTCCACAGCCGCGCCCGCCTGGCAAGAGATCGACGGCGTCGGGCCAGTTTATTGAGGTTGGGAGAAGTTTGGTGAATGAATTGGCCATGCCCATCAAAGGGTTGCTCTTCGATAAGGACGGCACGTTGCTCGACTACCACGACACCTGGATGGGGGTGAACCGTGCGGTGGCAGCGCGCCTGGCGGGAGAGGACGAAGCGGCGATCGAGGCGACGCTGATCCGCGGCGGCTTCGATCCCACGACAGGCCGGGTCCGGGCGGGAACGCCGCTGGCCGCCGGCACGGCGCGGCAAATCGCCGAGTGCCTGGCCCCCGAACTCGCAGGCGCCGAGTTCGAGGCCCTGGTGGCCGATTTCGACCGCATCTTCACCGAGGGTGCGCGAAGGGCCGCGGTCGCGGTAGATGGCTTGGCGGAGACCCTGGCGACTTTGGCCGATCACGGCTATCGCCTGGGCATCGCCACGACCGACTCGCAAGCCGGGGTCGATGCCTCGCTCGGCCGCTTCGAGGTGCTGGAGCTGTTCGAGTTCGTCTCGGGCTGCGACTCCGGTCACGGTATCAAGCCGGATCCGAAGATCGTCTTGTCCTTTTGCGCGGCGGTGGGGCTCAAGCCGGCGGAGGTCGGCGTCATTGGGGATAACGCCCACGACCTGACGATGGGCCAGGCCGCCGGCGCGGGGCTTCTGGTTGGGGTGCTGACCGGGACGGGAGAGGAAGGCGATTTGAGCCCCCACGCCCACGAGGTACTCTCATCGATCGCCGATTTGCCGGCGCTCCTGGAGGCTAGCGCATAGACTTCGTCCGAACCGGGTGACTTAGAAACGCGCCGGCGTGGTGTCGTCACCGCCCCGGCGTCCGCGTCGCCCTCTGCGACCGCCACGACCGCTTTCTGGACGCTCACCGAGCGGTTTCTCGCTGGACAGCTTCGAGACCTCGCCCAAGTGTTCGACGATGGTCTCTAGGCTAGGCGGCGCACCCTTGTGGTGATTTTCGAGAGCAGCGCGCATGGCCCGGATGTGATCGGGCGTCGTGCCGCAGCACCCGCCGATGATCCTCGCGCCACTGTCGTAGGCGAGCCCGACATAGTCGGCCATCAACTCGGGCGTGCCGGAATAAACGATCTCGCCGTCCTTGAATTCGGGAATACCGCAATTGGACTTGGCGACGATCACCTCGGAGCCGCCCACGGCCTCTGCCATGTGCTTGATGGCGAGCACCAGCTCGGCGGCACCGGTGCCGCAGTTACCGCCGAAGGCGATGGGGTTGGGGTGAAGCTCTTTGACCAGGCGCACCAGATCGACCGGCGACACCCCCATCATGGTCCGGCCATTCGTATCGAAGCTGAGGGTGACGACCAGCGGCAGGCCCGTCGTGGCCGAGCCCTGGACGGCGGCCTTGATCTCTTCCACCGAAGACAAGGTCTCGATCCATAGGACGTCGGCGCCACCCTCGGCGAGGCCCTCGGCTTGCTCGGTGAAGGCGGCGACGCCATCGTCGTGGCTGAGCGGTCCCACCGGCTCGAACAAATCACCCGTCGGGCCCATGGAGCCAGCGATCACCACCTCTTGGCGGCCCGAGCGGGCCAGCGCTTCGCGCGCAAGCTCTGCCGCGATCCGGTTGACCTCGCCAGCACGCTTATCGAGCCCATGCAATTTCAACCGGTTGCGTGTACCGCCGAAGGAATTGGTTAGCACGATGTCGGAACCGGCGGCGATAAAGCTGCCGATGTGGTCGATGATCTGCTCGGGCTGTTCCAGGTTCCACATCTCCGGCGCTTCGCCATGCTCCAGGCCACGGGCGAAGAGGTTGGTGCCGGTGGCTCCATCGGCCAGCAGCCAGTCACGCTCGGAAAGCAATTTCTGCAACAGGTCGGACATCATCGATCGCCAGGTCGTTTCACATCTACAACACGCAACGCCCGCCCGGACGCGCGAGCTGATACGAAAGAATATTACACTATTTTGGGTCGGCCATCACGGGTTAATTTCGTTCCGGCGAGGCCTAACCGTCTGAAATCAAAAGGTCCATAGCCCGGCCGGCGGTCCTCAGATGGTGACCATCCCCTCGATCACGGTCACCGCCGAGCCGCCGATGCGCACGGTTACAATGTCCTCGGGTGGGCCGATAACCGCTCCATAGGCGAGGCCCGGCCGCTCCAGCCAGAGGCCCTGCTCGGCCTCGAAGGTCGGGTCTGGAATCACGCCATAGTGCCAGAGGTAGCACCCCATGCCGCCCATGGCAGACCCGGTGAAGGGGTCTTCGATCAGGTCGGGCGGCGTGTCGAAGTTACGCGCCAAGATCCGCACGCGCGGCGCGCTCTCGACCACACAGAAGATGTGCACGCTGGAGATGCCTTTTGGTCCTTTGAAGGCCTCCAGGGCGATTACGTCGGGCCGGATGCGGTCCAGACAGCCTGTGTCCTTGACCGGGATCATGAGCTGCGGCGTGCCGGTGCTGACGACCTGCAAGGGCAGGCCGGAGACAAGGTCGCTTTCCGCGAGGCCAAGGCAGGGCAAGATCTCTTCGGCGCCGTAGTGTTCCAGAAATTGGGGCTTCAATTGCGACATTGTGACCCGCTCGACGATGCCGCCCGGCGCAAGAAGCTCGACCTCGATGATACCGGCGGTGAGCTCCAGGGTGATGGTCGTGACCTCCCCGGCAAGCCGCAGTCGGCCGGTCTCGGCGAGCGCGAAGACCGTGGCGATGGTGGGGTGGCCGGCCAAGGGGATCTCGGTCTTGGGCGTGAAGTAGCGGGCACCGAAGTCGGCCTTGCGCGAGCGCACGACGAAGGCGGTCTCGGCCAGGTTCATCTCGCGGGCGATGGTCAGCATGGTAGTGTCGTCCAGGTCGTCGGCGTCGAACAAGATGGCACAGGCGTTGCCCGTGAGCCGCGTCGTGGTGAAGGCGTCGACTTGCATGAAGGGGTAGCTGCGCATGGTACGGACTCTCTGATTTTCCGGTCGAGTGGTTTTGGGCGCTCAAGCCGTGGAGAGCGCCAGGATCATCGAAAGCTGGCACACCGGCAGGCCGGTTTCCTCGGCCCAGCGGTTGAAGGTCGCTTGCGCCTCACGCCGCGCTTTCTTCGATTTGGAAGGTGGGCCCAGCCCTTCCCAATGTTCCAGCCCCCGGGCGACGTCCGGGCTCATGGTCCAGGTGTCCTTGCCGACCATGCGCAGGAAGTAGGGCGCCGAATTACCGCCAAGCTGCTTGAAGCGCTTGCCGAGATCGTCCCACAGGTCGGCGACCGCATCGCCCGGCCAGGCCGCGAGATAGGCGCCGAAGGACCCATGCTCTTCCGCCACGCGCAGGAAGGCCGAGGCGTTATGGAGGGTGGCGCGCATCTTGCCGCCATGGCGGATCAGCCGCCGGTCGGTCATCAGCCGATCCAGGTCCTCGTCGTTGAAGAAGGCGACCCGGGCCGGATCGAAGTCGGCGAAGGTCTCCTCGAAGGCCGGCCACTTCGCCTCGACCAAGGAATGCTTGAGCCCGGCCGAGAAAATGCGCAGCGACATCCGCGAGAAATAGCGGTCGTCGGGAAGCTGACGCAGCGCTTCGGGCGAGCTGGGCGTGGGCAGGCGCGCGTCCAAGGCCGCTTTGCCGCGCAGGGCCTCGGCGGCGGCGCGGATATCGCGAAAGGCGGTGGTCAAGGATGACACTCCCAGGTGGCACATACGATGCCCGCACTATGCCCGATCGGCCAGCGGCTGGTCCAGTGAGGAGCGCCTTCGTTCCCGAATTTGGGTTTGAGTCGTGGGATCGGCCCTGTAGGCGGAGAGTTTTTTTGCCGGCCCGAACGCCGCGGTTTGCCTGGCCTTGAG
>JBFELD010000160.1:0-6215 GCA_041552375.1 Kiloniellaceae bacterium
ATCGGTCGAATAGCCGCGGGCGCCGCAGAGCTGAATCGCGGTATCCACCGCGAGGTGCAACGTTTCCGATACCTGGACCTTGGCCAGCGAGACCTCGACGCGGGCAAAGCTGCCCCGGTCGAGCGCGGCGGCCGCCTCGCGGGTCGCGAGGCGCCCCAGCAGGATAGCCGAAGCCGCTTGCCCCAGCATTCCCTGCACGCTCTCGCGTTCGCTCAAACGCTGACCGAAGGACTGGCGCTCGACGACGTAGTCCTTGGCGATGGCGAGCGCCCGGCGCGCCATGCCGAGCCACCGCATGCAGTGGGTCAGGCGAGCGGTTCCCAGGCGCATCTGTGTCAGCTTGAGCCCGTCCCCGACCTCGAGCAGGCGGTTGCGGTCCGGTATGCGCAGGCCCTCGAAGACGAGCTCGCAGTGGCCGCCATGCTCTTCGGGGCCCATGATGGGGATGCGCCGCTCGATGAACCAGCCGGGCTGGTCCTTGTGGAACAGGAAGGCCGTCAATCCCTTGCGTGGGTCCTCGCCGGTCCGGGCCACGAGGATGAAGTGCTCGGCGATCTCCGCGCCGGTGATGAACCACTTGCGTCCCTCGATCACCCAGTCCTCGCCCTCGCGCCGGGCGTGGGTGCGCATCATGGAGGGATCGGACCCCGAACCGGGGGCCGGCTCGGTCATGGCAAAGGCCGAACGGGCGCGCCCTTCGACCAGCGGCGCCAGCCAGTCGCGCTTTCCGGCAGAATCGAGCACCTTGTTCAGGACGATCATGTTGCCATCGTCCGGGGCTGCGGCATTGAAGCAGAGCGGCCCAAAGATCGAGCGGCCCATCTCCTCGTAAAGGACGGCCATTTGTGCGCAGGTGAGACCCATGCCGCCCAGCTCGATGGGGATCTGCGGTGCCCAGAGGCCCGCCGCCTTGACTTTGCCGCGCAGGGCTTCGAGCAGATCGAGACGGATGTTCTGATGCTCATCATAGCTGGCCGGGTCGGCCTCCAATGGTATGACTTCCGCCTCGACGAACGCGGCGACGGCGCGGCGTCGGCTATCGATCCCAAGGTCATCGTGTTGAGGCATGGCGGTTCCTCCGGCTTGGCTTGCCGTCACATATCGTTTAGGTCGGACGACAAGTCGTCCATAGTCGGGAGAGCACGATGCGCGTCCTTGTCCATTATGACCAGCCCGAGCTGTTCGTCGATCTTCTGAGCGAGCGGTTCCCGCAGGTCGACGTTGAGTGCTGTCGATCCTACGAGGCTCTGGGCGCGGCGGCGCGACGCTTCGAGCCCCGGATCCTGTTCGCCATCAAGTTCGAGGATCGACCCTACCCGCGCGAGGTGGTCATGGGCACCCCGAGCCTCGAGTGGGTGAGCGTCGGCGGCGTCGGCGTCGACCACTTGCACCCCTGGGACCCGGCGAGGCTGACGGTGACGAACGGTGCCGGCGTCGCCTGTGACGTCATGGCCGACTATGTGATCGGCGCCCTCATCGCTCTGGCCATGCGCTTTCCTCATTTCCTGCGCCAGCAGCAACGCCACGAGTGGCAGTGGACCTACGTCGAGCCGTTGGCGGGCAAGACCCTCACCATCATCGGCCTTGGTCACGTCGGCCAAGCGGTGGCTCGTCGTGCTCGCGTCTTCGGCCTGCGCGTGGTGGGCACACGCGCGCACCCTCGGCCGACCGAGGGCGTCGATCGGGTCTATGGGCCGAACGAGTTGCATGACGCGTTGGCCGAGGGAGATTTCGTGGTCGTGGCCTCTCCCTTGCTTCCAGAGACCCGGCACATGATCGGGCCGCAAGCCTTCGCGGCGATGAAGGAGGGGGCGGGTTTCGTCGATGTCTCGCGTGGCGGGGTCGTGGACTCGGCAGCGTTGCTCGGCGCCCTCGAGACCGGCAGGCTGGCCGGTGCCGCGCTCGATGTCTTCGAGACCGAGCCGATGCCGGCCGACAACCCTTTGTGGGACCGCCCCGACGTGCTCATCACCCCGCACACCTGCGCGATCTTCCGGGGCTGGGAGCGCAAGACTTTCGGTTGGTTCTGCGACAACCTGGAGCGCTTTTTGGCCGGGGAGCCTCTGACCAATGTCGTCGATCCGGCGCGGGGATATTGACGGCACTCTGGTGACGAAATGAAAAAAAGCGGCGCGGGTGTGATGGCCCGCGCCGCCGTATTGCTATCGTCTGATCCGATCAGGACTCGATCGCCACCTCCTCGGCGAAGAAGTAGCTGGTCGGATGCATGGCGAAACCGACGACCTTCTTGTCGAAGGCGGTGAAGATGGCGCGCCACAGCGGCTGCACGATCGGGCCGTCCTCCTGCATGATGGTCTCGAGCTTCGCCATGAGCTCGCGGCGTTCCTCCAGATCGAGCGTGCCTTCGGCCTGGTTCAACAGCGTGTCGAACTCGGCGTTGGAATAGGCCGACTCGTTCCACGGCACGCCGGTGCGGTAGGCAAGGCCCAGCACCATGATGCCGAGAGGCCGGTGGGTCCAGTTGGTGAAGCCGAACGGTGTCTTGTCCCAAATGTCCCAATAGGTCGCGCCGGGCATGACATTGATCTCGACGTTGATGCCGACTTCCTTCCACTGCTCGGCCATGGCCTGGACCGCGGCAAGCTCCCAAGTCGGGGTGGCTTTGCAGTCGATCTTCAGATCGATGCCGTTGGGGTAGCCGGCCTCGGCCAAGGTCGCCCGGGCGGCGTCGACGTCACGCTCCATGAACGCCAATTCCGCATACTCGGGATGGATCGGGGAGACGTGATGGTGCTCGCCCGGGGAGCCGATGTTGCGGTGGGCAAGCTCCAGCACCCGCTTGGGATCGACAGCCAGGCGCATCGCCTTTCTCAGGCCGGCATTGGTGAAGGGCTCTTCGGTGATCCGCGTGCGCGCGACCGCCGTCTGTGCCGTGGTGACACTGTAGATCTTCAAGTGCGGCAAGGTCTTGACGCTGTCCATCTGCTCGATGTCGAGCTGCTGGGGGACGCCGTGGATCTGTTGGGAGGCCAGCGCGCCCAGCCAGGCGGAGGCGTCGTCGCCGAGATCGATGAAGCGTACGCTGTCCAAATAGGGTCCTTCGCGCCAGTGGTCGCGGGTCCGGTTGATCAGGGCTTGCTCGCCGACACGGTATTCCACCAACTCGAAGGCGCCGGTACCGTTGGCGCCGATCCCGAACTCGAACCCTTCCTCGGGATCCATCATGTGGAAAGGATAGTGGAACAGATGCTCGGGCACCGCGACCTGGGGCGCCTTGGCATTGATGCGCACGGTGTGGTCGTCGACCTTCTCCAGCGCGTTGGCATCCCAGATCTCGGTCGCGTCGTCGTTCATCATGTAGCCTTGCATGAGGCCGATGATCGACGAGCCGGTCGCCGGGTCGAGCGCGTGCTCGATGTTGGCGATGACGTCGTCGGCGACGAATGCGCGGCCCTTGCGCCAGGTCACGTCCTTGCGCAGGTGCAGCGTCCAGGTCTTGAGGTCGTCGGAGGCTTCCCATTGTTCGACGAGATTAGGGCGGGTGATGTTGTCGTGGCCGGTGCGGGTCAGATGCTCGCAGACCTGCCGTGTGACCTCGCTCTGGGCCCAGGAATAGGTGTGCGGGGTCTCCAGCTCCTGGATCCGATGTCCGACGTTCAACTTTCCGCCCATGGGCTTGGCGGTCTGTGCGTGGGCGACGAAATTCTGCCCGGTTACCTTTCCGGCGAAGCTATAGGCCGCGCCGGCCGATAGCCCCAGCAGGGTTGAGTAGCGCAGGAACTCGCGCCGGGAAATCCGGCCCTCGCAAAGCTGCTCCTTCAGTTTTGGAATATGGGAATGTTCACGTGGCTCCGTCATCGTTACGGCCTCCTCTGTCGTCCGATGCCCTCGGCGGTCGTCATGACGCCGAATTGGCTTGTGTCGGCGGGTTTCAACCGACCTTTTTCACCGGGCACGAGCTTGAAGGTCGGTGCCGACGAGCGGGCGGTTGTTCGTTCTCTCTTTCTATAAAAACCGCTACCCCACGGCCACTACCCTACCATCCGTGGGAGACGAAGTGAAAGGGGTAGGAAGTCCTGGACCGGGCGGGGCCGGGCGGGTCACACTGCGCTCGTCGGTTCGCTCGGCGGTTGACGCGACAAGGGGGCACCATGGCTCATACGAGGCTACGAAAATTCAACACCAAGGACAGCTATCCCGAGCAACGGCTGGACAACGACCTCTGCCAGGCCGTGCGGGCCGGAGGGCTGGTCTTCCTGCGCGGCCAAGTCGGTCAGGACATGGAGAGCGGCGAGAGCGTGGGCATCGGCGACCCCGCGGCGCAAGCCGAGCAGGCCATGGCCAACGTCAAGGTGTTGCTGGGGGAGGCCGGTGCCAAGCTGGAGCACATCTGCCGCATCCAGGTCTATATCGTCGATCCGCGCCACCGGGAGGCGGTCTATCAGGTCGTCGGGCGCTGGCTGAAGGGCGTCTATCCGGTTTCCACCGGCCTTGTCGTGCAGGCCTTGGCCCGCCCAGAGTGGCTGATGGAAATCGAGGTCACCGCCGTCATCCCCGAGACGGAGGCTTCAGGACCATGACTTTCTCCATCGCTGCGCGCTGCGCTGAAACGGGGGCTTTTGCGCTCGCCGTTTCCTCCTCTTCGCCGGCGGTGGCGGCGCGGTGCGCTCATGTGCGGGCCGGCGTTGGGGCGGTCGCCAGCCAGAACATCACCGATCCCAGCCTCGGTCCGCGTGGGCTCGATCTGATGGAGCGGGGCACGAGTGCGCCGGAGGCCGTCGCGATCCTCTCCCGAAGTGCGCCGCACGCAGAGTACCGGCAGCTTACGGCGGTCGATGCCGAAGGTCGCACGGCACACTTTTCAGGCGCCAACACGCTGGGGTTGCACGCCGCCGCATCGAGTGAAAACGTCGTCACCGCCGGCAACCTGCTGGCCAACGAGACCGTGCCTCAGGCCATGGTAGCGGCTTTCCTCGAGGCGGAGGGGCACATCGCCGCCCGGGCCCTGACGGCCATGCGGGCCGCCTTGGAGGCCGGAGGCGAAGAGGGGGCGGTCCATTCCGCCGGTCTCGTCGTCGTCGACCGCGTATCCTGGCCGGTCACGGATCTGCGCGTGGATTGGCGCGAGGAGGACCCGATCGGCGAACTGTGCCGCATTTGGGAGCTTTGGGCGCCCCAGGAAGAGGCCTATGTGACCCGTGCCCTCGATCCGGATAAGGCGCCCACCTACGGCGTGCCGGGGGACCAGTGATCCGGGCCTGAGACACAGGCATGGATCAGGGGTGGCGGCTCGGCGGCTTCGGCTTCGATAATCACGGCTTGGCGCAGTGTCTCGGCTGCCCCTTCCGCTTCCTCACGGTTGCGCGCGTGCACCAGCGCCAAGGGCCGGCCCGGGCCAACGGGCTCGCCGATCCCCGCGATCTCTGAAAATCCGACGGTGGGGTCGATGGCCTGATCGGCACGCACGCGACCTCCGCCGAGTGCGATTACCGCCAGGCCGATCGCACGGGTATCGAGAGCGGCGACGAAGCCTTCATGAGGCGGCGTGACCGCCAGCACCCCCGGTGCGCGGGCCAGGTGGTCATCGGTCCTGTCGAGGATGTCTGGCGGACCGCCGAGGGCAGCCACCATCTTTCCGAAAGCTTCCGCGGCCGCGCCCAGTCCCAAGACCCGTTCGATGCGTTTCGTCGCATCCGCCTCGTCCTCAGCAAGGCCACCCAGCGTCAGCATTTCGCTGGCCAGGGCCATCACCACGCCGTGCAGGCGCGGATCGCGCATCCGGCCGGTCAGGTAGTCGATCGCTTCTGCCACCTCCAAGGCGTTGCCGGCGGCCTTGCCGAGCACCTGGTTCATATCCGTGATCAAGGCCCGCGTTGGCAACCCGGCGCCAATGGCTACGGTGACGATGCTCTCGGCCAGCGTGCGGGCCTCCTCGACGTTGGTCATGAAGGCGCCGTTGCCGACCTTCACGTCCATAACCAGGCCGCCCAAGCCGGCGGCCAGCTTCTTAGAGAGGATCGAGGCGGTGATGAGAGGGACCGACTCCACCGTGGCCGTAACGTCGCGCACGCCATAAAAGCGCCGGTCGGCGGGGGCCAGCTCGGCGGTCTGGCCGACGATGGCGCAGCCGACCGCGCGCGCCACCGCCTGGAAGGTCTCGATGTCCGGCGTCGTTCGATAACCGGGTATGGCGTCGAGCTTGTCGAGCGTCCCGCCCGTGTGGCCCAATCCGCGGCCCGAGATCATCGGCACGA
>JBFELD010000161.1:0-6207 GCA_041552375.1 Kiloniellaceae bacterium
CGGAGTCATAAGGAAATTGGCTCAGCAGGTGGGAGATGCAGTTGAGCCGGGCGCGCCGCTTGTTGTCGGCCTGCACGACATGCCAGGGCGTGATATCCGTATCGGTCGCGGCGAGCATCGCATCGCGGGCACGGGAATACTGGTACCAGCGGCGATAAGACTCGATATCCATGGGGCTCAACTTCCAGGTCTTGCGCGGGTCGTTGATGCGTTGCCGGAAGCGCCGCTCCTGCTCCTCCATACTGACGTCGAACCAGTACTTGATGAGATGAATACCGCCCTCGACGAACATGCGCTCGAATGTCGGGACTGTCTCCAGGAAGCGCTCGATTTCGTCCTCGCTGCTGAAGTTCATGACCCGCTCGACCCCGGCCCGATTGTACCAACTGCGGTCGAAGAGCACGATCTCGCCCTTGGTCGGGAAGCGGGAAAGGTAGCGTTGACCGTGCAATTGACCCTTTTCCCGGTCGGAGGGGGCGGGCAAGGCGACGGTGCGAAAGACGCGTGGGCTGACGCGCTCGGTAATTCTCTTGATCGCGCCGCCCTTGCCGGCGGCATCTCTGCCTTCGAAGACGATCACCGCCCTGTGGCCGTGTTCGACCACCCAGTATTGCAGCTTGACGAGTTCCGCCTGCAGGTCGTAGAGGGCGTCCTCATAAGCCTTCCTTGAGAGCTTTTTCTCATCGCCGCCCTCGTGCCGGGAGGCAGCCAATTCTTTCCCACTTTTTTTGCGATTTTTCTTTTTGCTCATGCTTTCCTCTACCTGCTGTCGTTATGCGTTTTCGCTCGGGACGGCGCGACCGTCCGGTCATGTCGCCGATTGGGCTCGGGCCTCGAGACCGGCGGCCTTCTGGTCGTTGGCGGATCCGTGTTCTGTTCCTTCGTCGTCACCGGCCCTGGCCGACATCAGAAGGTCGTACGTGCCATCTTTGAGGGCGATCATGCCGGCCTCGGAGAGCTTGCGGCCGATGTTCATGACATAACCGTTGTCGTTGATCAGGGAGGTTCCCATGGTCGGGGTGATGCGTTGCTCTCGAATCAGTCTGTCGAGCTCGCCACTCTCCACGATGTCATAACCTTCGATCTCCGCCTCGAGCTTCGACAGGGCCTCCAAGGACGCCTGCCGGTCTTGGGAGATCTTGCCGGTGGCTCTGAGGACCTTGGCGACGAAGTGACGCGCTGCATTGTACTGGGCGCGCATGTCGGCGTTATCGGAGGCGGTATAGCGCTGTAGGTTCTTGTGCAGGTGTTTGACGTCCTTGGTCGCCAGCACGATGTCGCGGACGACCGTCCTGATGGCGCTTAGAAGCTCGACCTGCTCGGGCAGCATGTCTGGCTCGGCCTTGGTCGCGAATTCGACGATGGCGCCGTGCAGTCCCTTGATACGCCGCTGATAGAGGTCGTCGAGATCGATATCGGGCGGTGGTGGGGCGTTGTCGACGATTTCCCCTAGTTCCTTCTCCGAGCGCAGATCGCTCTCGCTCAGGCCGAGGCCGGTGGCGACAAAACCATAGACGTTTTCATACAGGTGGCGGGCCTCGCGCACGATTGCCTTCAGCGCGGTGTCGGGAAAAGCGAGCGCCGCGTCATTGAGGTGGCGTGGCAGCGCCACGTCCAGCACCTTGTCGGGAATAAGACGCTCCAACAGTCGTACCATTTGGTTGATCAAAGGCGTCATGATCGCGACGCCGATGACGTTGAACAGAGTATGGAAGACCGCGAACTTCAGGGTGTAGTTGTCGGGTGCGATGCCAACCACCTCGCTGATGCCGTCCACCGCGCTGGCCAAGGCGGAGATAAAAACGATGGCGATGATACCGGTGGTCAGATTGAAGATTAGATGAGCCAGGGCCAGGCGTCGGCCGGCGACATTGGCGCCCATCGCGCCGAGGAGCGCCGTTACCGTCGTCCCCACGTTCGATCCGATGGCGATTGCCAAGCTGTTCTCGTAGGTAATCTGCCCGGCGGCGAGCGCGGTGATGCCCAGGATCAAGGTGGCGTGGCTCGACTGCATGATCACGGTCGCGATGATGCCGACCGCGGTATAGACAAAAAGGCCAAGCAACCCGGGAATGGCGAATTGCGAGAGATCGATCGATTCCTGAAAGGTCTCGAAGCCGGTCTTCATGTAATGGATGCCGAGGAACAGGAAGCCGATGCCGGCCAGAATATAGCCGACGCCCTTGAGCGATGCCTTGCTTTGGAACAGGAGGATGACCCCGAAGACGATCATCGGCAGCGCGTAGGCCGCGATATCGACTTTCAAGCCGACGCCGGCGACCAGCCAGGCGCCAGTGGTGGTGCCGATGTTGGAGCCGAAGATGATGCCGAGGCTTGGAGCCAGGCCGATCAACCCGGCGCTGAGAAAGGAGATGGTGATCACCGAGACGAGGGAGCTCGACTGCATGATCGTCGTCACCACCATGCCGAAGCCCAGGCTTTTCCAAAGCCGGTTGGTCGAGGCGTTGAGCAGCTTCTCCAGCACGCCGCCGGTGAAGGCCTTGAAGCCTTCCTCGAGGGACATCATGCCAAAGAGAAAGATCGCCACGCCGGCGGCGATTTCCTTGAACTCTGGGCTGACCCAAAAGCCCCAAGCCAAGACGACGAAAATAGTCGGCAAAAGAATCTTCTTGAGCATGGAACCCCACCCAGGCATGCGACATCACGCGCTCATGCGATCCGCATGTTTGATTTTCTGAGGCTTCTTGAGCCTTTTTCGCAGCGTAACCGAAGTCCAGACGATCCCACAAGCCACCTTCGATTAGAATCACCCGAGGCTTTCGTTGAGCGGTGGTCCGGCTCGCACCGTGGCACCGATGAAGTTGCAGATCAGGCGCTCCGCATAAACCAGCGTCAGCCCACCGACGTCGCGTGAGGGCGCGATCTCGACCAGGTCCATGCCGAGGACGGGTCCCTTGCCGATCAGGCCGTGGATGAGCCTGCGTGTTTGGATCCAGTCGAGCCCTCCCGGTGTCGGCGCCATGACGCCCGGCATGATGGTGGGGTCGAGCCCGTCGGCATCGATGGTCAGGTAATAGGGGTCGCCATCGGGAATGCGCGCGAGCACCGCCTCCATGCCGATGTCGTGCAGTTCGTAGGCGGTGATGATATCGGCGCCGTAGGCTCCGGCGTCGGCGACCTCGGCCTCGCGAGCGCTGCCGATGCCGCGCAGACCGATCTGCACGATTTTGCCGATCCAGGGCATCTCGGAGGCGCGGCGGATGGGGCTGGAGTAGCCCTCGTGCTCGCCGTTCACCTCGTCGCGCCAGTCGAGGTGAGCATCGACGTGGACCAGGGTGACGGTCTGCCCGAAAACCTCGAGCGCCCGCAGAATGGGGATCGGGATACCATGGTCCCCGCCGATCGTGATCAGTTTCGCGCCATGGGCGAAGATTTTGCGCGCCGCCGCCTCGGCCCGGCGGTAGTGCTCACGGTGGTCGTAACGATCGGCCGTGACGTTGCCGCAGTCGACGACTTTGATCTCGCGTCCGTCCAGCAAGGGCCCGCCCAAGTCCCAGTCATAGTGATTGCGGGTGTAGTCGACATCTTCCGAAGCTTGTCGCAAGAGGTCTGGCGCGCGGCTTTGGTCGTTGGCCATGGCCCGCACGTCGTAGGGCATCCCGAAGGGCACGCCGAGGATGGCGATATCCGCTTTCAGCTCGTCCAAGTCGGTGACGAGGGGAAAGTCGAGGAATGTCCGTAAGGGGCTCGATGGCGGTGCGGTCAAGTATGCACTCATAACACTGGTCCTTCATACTATCTCATAGCGCGTCACTGGGCGCTTCGGCCTGCGCGGGCGTTACTGCGGCGCTTGCCGCGGCGGCGATTTCCTTATCCGATGCGCCCGGCCCGGCATCGACCATGACCCTCTTCGGCGCGAACCTGATACCGTTTGCAGCAAAGGCTTCCTGAACCCGGCGGAAGACTTCGCGTCGCAGCACGAACTGCTCACCGGGCTTGCACATGAACTTTACCCGGATGACGAAGGCGCCGTCATCATCCATTCGGTAGACGCCTTGAGACTTCACCGGTTGCAGGAGGTTGGCGCTGAACTCGGGCTCCTCCATCATCTGTTGCCCGACCTTCTTGACCACCTTGCGAAGCTTCTCCAGATCGGTATCAGAGGGCACGCGCATCTGCAACTTCATCATCACCCAGTCACGGCTGTAATTCGTGACCTTCTGGACCTCGCCGAAGGGAATGGTATTGATGGGCCCGTTGTGATGGCGCAGCCGGAAAGAGCGTACCGATATGCGCTCGACCATGCCCTTGGCGACACCCACGTCGATGTACTCACCCAGCCGAAAAGCATCGTCGGCCAGGAAAAAGGCGCCGGAGATGATGTCGCGGACCAGGGTCTGGGCGCCGAAACCGATGGCCAGGCCGATCACGCCGGCACCGGCGATCAGGGGGGCGATGCTGACGCCGAGGGATGAAAGCACCACAAGGGTCACGATCACGATGAGCGTGATCAGGATGAACTTGCGAAACAGCGGCAACAGGGTCTGCGCGCGCGACAGGCCGGTGCCGCCCGCTTCTCCCTCGATCATCTGATCCACGTCGATGCCCTCATGGGGGGCGTAGTAGGTAATAGCGCTCTTGACGAAGCCCCATATGGCCCAGGCGAGGATCAAGGTGACGATGATCTCGAAGAGGGCATCGGCGACGCGCTCGCTCATGCTGGCGGCGGCAACGTTGTGGAGATCCAACCCCCAGATCTGGGCTAAGATCAGGACGACGAACAAGCCCAGGACCACCCGCATGTTGCGGATCAAGACAGGCTCGAACGCCTCTCCGGGTGTCGCTGGAGGGTGCTGCGGGACGCCTGCTTCCTCGTGGTGCATGGCATCGAGATCGGTGAATGTCGCCTCTTCCCGTTCCGTATCCGACGCCTTGCCCGATCGATCCTTTTCGGAACGTTCGCAGAGCCGTCGGATCCCGGCACGGGCAAGCCAATCCACGGTCGGCACGGCCGGGAGCAGAAGCAGACTGGCAAGAAGCGTTCCGCCCTGACCCTCACCCGTCAAGAGCCGGGCGATCATGCCGAAGAGCCAAAGCCCGAGAATGTAGCAACTCGCCAAGACATGCCAGTTAGCGGCGAGAAACTCGCGCGCCGGGTTGGTCGAGCCGGGCTCGCTGGCTTCGCTCGGCAAGATCATCGCCGCCACGGTCATGCGGTCGCGCCAGATCATGGCGATGATAGCGGCGAGGACGATGAGACTGGCGATCGCTCCCTCGGCCAGCCTCGGCCCTTCCGCCAGTTCGTAGCGCTGCAGCAGATTGCCGGCTTGAAACGCGATGACGATCAAGACCGTGATGAGAAGCGTCCGGCGATAGCCGTGCTTTGCGGCCGCGTCGTCCAAGGGAAGAAGGCGCGACTTATCCTCGTCGGGAGAAAACAGGGCGTCGGCCAGTACCAAGACCAGCCGGAAGGCGACCACGCCCCAGAAGATCGCCGAGATCAGGGCGTTGGTCGCCGCGTGCTCGTCGTAGAGAACGAAATAGATACCGACCGCCGCTAGGATGAAGACACCGATCGCGAAGAGATCGATCACGATGCGCAGACCGGCGACGCAAAGCCGATCCACGGTGGTCTCGATTTCGCCGCCATGCGCGAGTTGACCCAGGCGTGTGAACAGCCGCCGAAACAGCCACTCGACGATACCGGCGCCGATAAAGATCACGGCCATGAAGAGAAGTACCGACCAGATGTGGGAACCGGGCTTGCCCGCCGTCACTTTCTCGACGAGGAAGGATCCCAATGAGGGAAGCTCCGGTATACCCGCCCACAAGACCGTCGAGCGCCGGTAGAGGTCGGCCAGGCTTTCTTCGAGCGTTTTTTGGCGACCCGAGGCATCCTGGGACAAGGCGATTTTATCGAGCTGCGAAATCAGAAGCGCGCGGACCTCATCATCGGACAGACGTGAGATCAGCTCGCGGACCTCGGGCTGGGTCAAGTTCTCCGGTAGCGCGACCTCGGCCGTCTCACCGGAGACCTCGCTTGCGGCGGTCGCAAGTGTCGGCCAGAGGAGACAGCAAAAGAAGAGGATGAGAGCCGCGACCAACACTCGGCCATCGATGTGCGAACGGCGCATTTTCGTCATTTCCCCCAGCCCCTGACGACGAGTCTTCTTGCTGTGATCTTCGCTCGCCGGTTATCTGCTTAAGATTGCATCGGAGAGGGTAGCACAAACGCCCGGCAGCGGC
>JBFELD010000162.1:0-6170 GCA_041552375.1 Kiloniellaceae bacterium
CGACGGCGCCGACGATGGTCTGGGTCATCTCGTCCTGCAGGTCGAAAATGTCCTCGAACTGCCGATCATAACGCTCGGCCCAGACGTGTCGCCCCGTGGTCGCATCGATCAACTGGGCTGTGATGCGCACGCGGTTGCCGGCCTTGCGCACGCTGCCCTCCAGGACGTAGCGCACGCCTAGATCCTTGGCCACCTGCTTCACTTCGACCGCTTGGCCCTTATAGGTATAGGTGGAGTTGCGGGCGATGACGAAGAACCAGCGGATCTTCGATAGGGCCGTGATCAGATCCTCGGTGATGCCGTCGGCGAGGAAGTCCTGCTCCGGATCGCCGGACATATTGTCGAAGGGCAGCACCGCAATCGACGGCTTCTGGGGAAGGGATAGTTCCGCGTTCGTTTCAGCCGTCACCGTGTTTGCGGGCCGCTCGGGCACGATGAGGTAGACGCGAACCGGCTCGGCGACATTCTTGACCTCGCGTTCGCCAAGGTCCTCGTACCCGAGGGCCAGCTTGTTCTTGACCTCATCATAGACCTTGGCCGAGATGCAGATGCCGCCCGGTTCGGCGAGCCCCTCCAACCGGGTGGCGAGGTTCACCCCGTCACCGTAGAGATCGTCGCCCTCTACGATTACGTCGCCTAGGTTGATGCCGATGCGAAAGGTGATCTGTGGTCCGTCCGTTATCTGCTGATTGCGCTCGGCCATGCCGGATTGAAGCTCGGCGGCGCAGGCCAGCGCGTCGATGACGCTGGCGAACTCGACCAGGGCACCGTCGCCCATCAGCTTGACCAGGCGGCCCTTGTGATCGGCGATTTTGGGCTCGATGAACTCCTCGCGATGGGATTTCAAGGCGGCCAGCGTTCCCACCTCGTCATCCCCCATGAGGCGAGTGTAACCGACGACGTCGGCGGCGAGGATGGCGGCTAACCTGCGCTCCAAGAGACACTCCTTCGATCGAGAAGACTAACTACATCATGCGTGGAAATCTATGCCGCTGAATCGCTCAAAGTTCAACCTATGGTGCATATACGGAGGACGGCGCTCCGCCGTCCACGATTTTCAACAGCGTGATGCGTACCAAAATGCGGTCCGTGCTCACCCCATGAAAATTGACACGGATCAATGTGTCGCGGCGGCGGCGCGGGCATAGAGGGAGCTTGTCGGAGGCGACCTTCATGTTCGAAATTCGCTTGCATGGCCGTGGCGGTCAGGGGGTGGTGACGGGGGCCGAGCTGCTCTCGGTCGCGGCGTTCGATGAGGGCAAGTACGCCCAAGCCTTTCCCAGCTTCGGTTCCGAGCGCATGGGCGCGCCGGTCGTCTCCTTCTGCCGGATCGACGACCAGGCGATAAGGCTGCGCGAGCCGATATTGGAGCCCGATGCCCTGATCATCCAGGACCCGACCCTGCTGCACTCGCTCGATGTCTTCTCCGGGCTGAAGCCCGAAGGCTATATCTTGATCAACTCGACCCGCAGCTTCGAGGAGCTGGGGATAGCCGAGCTCGCCGCGCGCTTCCCGCCGCATCACGTCTGCGATGTCGGGGCGACCGATATCGCGATGAAGCATGTCGGGCGGCCGCTGCCCAACGCCGCGCTCTTGGGCGGTTTCGCGGCGATCACCAAGCTTTTGTCCTTCGACAGCGTGGCCAAGGCGATCCGCGAGAAGTTCTCCGGCCAGGTCGGAGAGGCAAACGTTGCGGCCGCGCGCGAGGCTTACGAGGCCGCGCTGGCGGCCTGAGGAAGAGGAAGGATGCTCAAGCAAATCGAAGGCTCGAAAGGCGTGGCCGAGGCGGTTGCCCTCTGCCGGCCGCAGATCGTCTGTGCCTATCCGATCACGCCGCAGACCCACATCGTCGAAGGCATCGGCGCCATGGTGAAAGCGGGCCAGCTTGAGAACTGCGAGTTCATCAACGTCGAGTCGGAGTTCGCGGCCCTGTCGGTCGCCATCGGCGCCTCGGCGGTGGGTGCGCGCACCTATACGGCGACGGCCAGCCAGGGCCTCTTGTTCATGGCCGAAGCCGTCTACAACGCCGCCGGGCTGGGCCTGCCCATCGTCATGACCGTTGGCAACCGGGCCATTGGCGCGCCGATCAACATCTGGAACGACCACACCGACAGCATGGCGCTGAAGGATGCCGGTTGGATCCAGCTTCATGCCGAGACCAATCAGGAGGCCGCCGACCTGCACATCCAGGCTTTCAAGCTCGCCGAGTCCCTGTCTTGCCCGGTGATGGTCTGCATGGATGGGTTCATCCTGACCCACGCCTTCGAGCCCGTGGACATTCCGGCCCAAGAGGAGGTCGACGCCTTCCTGCCGCCCTTCGAGCCGGTGCAGCAGCTCGATCCCGGCGATCCCTATTCCATCGGTGCCATGGTGGGCCCCGACGCCTTTTCGGAGGTGCGCTATCTTGCCCACCAGAAGCAGATGGAAGCGCTGGAGGCAATCCCGCCGATCGCCGCCGAGTTTACCGAGACCTTCGGCCGGGAGTCGGGCGGTCTGGTGCGGCCTTACCGTATCGAGGAGGCCGAGACCGTGGTCGTCGCGCTCGGCTCGGTCAACGGCACGATCAAGGAGGTGGTGGATAAGCAGCGCGAGGCCGGCGTCAAGATCGGCAGTGTCAGCATCTGCGCCTTCCGGCCCTTCCCGCTGACGGCGCTCTGCGACTTGCTGGAGGGTGCGAAACGGGTGATCTGTGTCGAAAAGAGCCTGGCGCCGGGGCTGGGCGGTGTGCTCGCCTCGAACGTTCGCATGGCGCTGCGCGGCCACACGACGCCGGTCTATACCGTCATCGCCGGCCTCGGCGGGCGGCCGATCACGCGAAAGTCGCTGGCCGAGGTCTTCGAGCGCGCGGCCCGCGATAGCCTCGAGGACGTGACGTTTCTCGATCTCAATTGGGAAGTGGTACACCAGCAGTTGGCCCATGCCCGCCGGACACGCCATTCCGGCCCCATCGCCGAGAACCTGCTGAAGGCCCTCAACCCGGGCCTGGTGCGACGGATCTCGTGAGGAGGGAGGCAAAACAATGACGGATCGACCCGCCCTCCAGAAGGTCAAATTCTATCAGACCGGCACCCACACCATTGGCAACCGCTTGATGGATGAGGAGGGTCGCACGGTCCAAGCCTCGATGGAGCGCTCCAACGCCATCACCTCCGGCCACCGCGCCTGCCAGGGCTGCGGCGAGGCACTGGGTGCGCGCTATGCCCTCGATGCTGCCATGCGCGCGGCCGCGGGAAAGCTGGTGGCCGTGAATGCGACCGGCTGCTTGGAGGTCTTCACCACGCCCTATCCCGAAACTTCTTGGCAGATCCCTTGGCTGCACTCTCTCTTCGGCAATGCTCCCGCCGTGGCCGCCGGGGTCGCCGCCGGTCTCAGGGTGCAGGGCCGCGATAACGTCAAGGTGGTCGCGCAGGGCGGTGACGGCGGCACCGTCGATATCGGCTTCGGTTGCCTCTCGGGCATGTTCGAGCGCAACGATGATGTGCTCTACATTTGCTACGACAACGAGGCCTACATGAACACCGGCGTGCAGCGCTCCTCGGCGACGCCGCCGACGGCGCGCACGGCCACCACACCTGCGGTTGGCGACGCGCCGGGCAATATCTTCGGTACCGGCAAGAACCTGCCGCAAATCGCCATCGCCCATAACATCCCCTATGTGGCAACGGCCAGCGTTGCCGATCTGCACGACCTGGAGGCCAAGGTCACCAAAGCGACTGCGGTCAAGGGCGCGCGCTACATTCACATCATGGTGCCTTGCCCGCTGGGCTGGGGCTCGGCCGCCGAGGACACCATCCGGGTCGCCCGCATGGCCGTGGAGAGCGGCCTCTTCCCGCTGTTCGAGGCCGAGCACGGCGAGATCGTCTCGGTCGGCAAGATCCGCCGGCGCGTGCCGGTCGAGGAGTACCTGCGCTTGCAACGGCGCTTCGCCCACCTCTTCAAGAAGGGTGCCGAGGATAGAGAGCGCATCGCCGCCATCCAGCGCATGGCCGACGCGAACGTTGCCAAGTATGGGCTGTTGGGGGAGGAGAGCTTGCCATGACCGACAGCGATCTTCCTTTCGCCATCACGCTTGATCCCGGCACGAGCCTCGCCAATCAGACCGGGACCTGGCGCTCGATGCGGCCCAACTACGTCGATCGCCTGCCACCCTGCAACAACGCCTGCCCGGCGGGTGAGAATATCCAGAAATGGCTTTTTCACGCCGAGGAGGGCGACTACGCCGCGGCCTGGCAGTCCCTGATCGAGGACAACCCCATGCCGGCTGTCATGGGCCGGGTCTGCTATCACCCTTGCGAGGAGGCCTGCAATCGCGGCCGCTTGGATGAGACGGTCGGCATCCATGCGGTAGAGCGCTTCCTCGGCGATTATGCCATCGACAAGGGCCTCACCCCGTCCTTCGAGACTGCGAGCGGCGGTAAGAGAGTGCTCGTCATCGGCGCTGGTCCCAGCGGCCTGTCGGCGGCCTATCACCTGACCCGTCTCGGCCATCACGTCACGTTGCGCGAGGCGGGCCCGATGGCTGGTGGGATGATGCGCTTCGGCATTCCGAAGTACCGCTTGCCCCGCGACATCCTCGATGCGGAGATCGCGCGCATCGTCGAGATGGGTGTGACGCTCGAGCTGAACCACAAGGTGGAAGACATCGAGGCGGCCTTCACCGGGGAGAGCTTCGATGCCATCTTCACCGCGGTCGGTGCTCATCTGGCCAAGCGCACGGCGATCCCGGCCCATGCCGCCGGCAAGATCCTCGATGCCGTCTCGGTCTTGCGCGAGATGGAGCTGGGTGTCGAGCCGCCGCAACTCGGCCGGCGGGTGATCGTCTACGGCGGCGGCAACACGGCCATGGACGTGGCCCGCACCGCCAGGCGCCTGGGTGTCGACGAGGCCATGATCGTCTACCGCCGATCACGCAAGGAGATGCCCGCCCACGACTTCGAGGCCCAAGAGGCCGAGGAGGAGGGTGTGCTGATCCACTGGCTGCGGACCATCAAGCAGATCGACGAGACCACCTTCACCGTGGAGAAGATGGTGATCGACGAGGACGGCCGGCCACAACCAACCGGGGAGTTCGAGACCCTGGAGGCGGATACGCTGATCCTCGCCTTGGGCCAGGACGTCGATACCGAGTTTCTGACCAAGGTACCCGGCGTCGAAATCGCCAAGGATGGCATCGTTCAGGTCGACGATCAGATGATGACCGGACGCGCCGGCCTCTTTGCCGGCGGCGACATGGTCCCGGCCGAGCGCACCGTCACGGTGGCCATCGGTCACGGCAAGAAGGCCGCTCGGCACATCGATGCCTGGTTGCGTGGCGCGCGCTATGACAAGCCGCCCAAGCACGGCCTGGCCGCGTTTGAAAAACTTAACACCTGGTATTACGACGACGCGCCCCGGCGGGTGCAGGGTCAGCTCTCCGCCCTGCGCCGGCAATCAGGCTTCGAGGAGGTGCTGAAGGGCCTCAATGAAGAAAATGCCCTCTTCGAGGCGCGGCGCTGCCTTTCCTGCGGCAACTGCTTCGAGTGCGACAACTGTTATGGCATCTGCCCGGACAACGCCGTCATCAAGCTCGGCCCCGGAAATCGCTTTCGCTTCAACTACGACTACTGCAAGGGCTGCGGCATTTGCGCGGTGGAATGCCCCTGCGGCGCCATCGAGATGACGCCCGAGGCGGTCTGAGGGGGGCGTCTCTCAAGCGCTCAGTGCCGGGTTGGCGCGCAGACTTTCAACCAAGTGATCGACCACCGCACGCACCCGTGCCGAGGTCTGACCGGCCTCTTTATGAACGATGTGGATCGGTACGGAAGGGGGCTCGTCGTCCTCGAGCACACGCTCGAGTGTGCCCGAGGCGAGGTCGGAGGCAACCATGTAGGAGAGCACGCGCGTAATGCCGCGGCCGGCACGGGCCGCGGTGATCGCCGCATCGGCGGTGTTCAAGCGGAGCCGCGCGCGCGGCCGATGAGTCCGAGCTTGGCTGTCCTTATCGAAGGCCCACTCTCCACCGGGTGTCATGTTGACGAAATCGATCGTGTCATGGTCGGCAAGGTCGGCCGGTGCCTCCGGACGGCCATGTCTTGCGAGATAGTCTGGTGAGGCACAGAGAACCCGTCGCACGGCACCGACCCGAATCGCGGTCAACGACGAGTCCGGTAGCTCGGCGATGCGCACGGCCA
>JBFELD010000163.1:0-6166 GCA_041552375.1 Kiloniellaceae bacterium
GCCAATTCCAGGGGGCGGCGAAGCGCCCGGACCAGAGGCCACGACCGGCCGCGCGGGCGGTGCCGGTTTTTTACCCCCTTTGGTCAATGGCCGCCGTCGGGCCGGGCCTTTAGAGTGGGCACCCTCTAAGGACGAAAAAGAGGACATACCCATGCGTGCGTACCACCTGGCGGGCCCGGTGCTCGCCGCCTTCTTGTTGGCGAGCCCGGCGGCGGCTCAGACCCTCGATCCGGGGCTGACCCGGGCCGCTCAATGCGCTGGCATTATCAAGGGCGCTTCGTCGGTCGGCTTTGCTCTGGGCGCGGAAGAGAGCGCGGTCGAGACCGACTTCTACATTGCCAACACCTATCTTTTCGGCGCCTCCAAGAAGGCGCTGGGCAGCGACCCGGACGAGGACGAGTTTCTTGTCTACGACCAGATACATTCAAGCATGATCGACCAGGTCATCGGCATCTACAACGCCGGACAATGGGGTCTGCAAAGCCTCAGCGATGTCATCATCTGCTATACCGAAGCGAGCACATTTTTCATTGACGAGCTGCCGAACCACGGCGTGAACGAAGACAAAATCCGCAAGCTCGCCGCCGATCAGGTGGCCAACGTCAAGATTCTGTTCGGGCTGAACTAGGTTCTTGCACCTCAAGCCCGGCCGGCGGGGAGCAGGTGGCCGGCCGGCAGGAAGGCGGCCATGATGCGCGCGACCTGGCGCGGCTGCTTGGCGAAGTCGATGCCGACCACGGGGCCCTGGCGCCAGACCACCTCGGCGCCGAGGTAGACTTTGCCTGCTATTGCCAGGGTGACCGGCGCCCCCAGCTCCAAGTGAGCTTCGGCGCGCAGCTTGACACCGCTCACCGACACGTCCAGCAGAACCGCCTCGATCCGCTGGTCGAGAAAGAAGAGGCGCGCGCGCATCAGCGTGGTCAGGCGCCGGAAGCGCCGCCGCTCACGGGGCCGGGTGGGCGTCAACTCTGTGCCGGAGGCTGTCGTGGCCTCTTGCTCGCTGTGTCTCAGTGACTGCCTGTGCATTTTCGCTCCGTCCTTCCCGTCGCCCCAAGCCTGTCGAGGCGGCCGCGATCCTCGCAGCATTTCCTTGAATTCGCCTTAAATTGTCGAGGTCGCCGGCAACGTGCCGCTATTTATTTTAATCAGTGTATGAATGAATATTTTTAAGATATTGAAATCATGAAGAATGTCGCGTGACCTGGCCCAGGCCTGGCCAGTCCGGGCGGGTCGCCACGTCCTTGGAACCACAGCCCGAGCAGCGCAAGCGTGTGCCCACCTCGGGCACCGGAAAAGCGTGCCCGAATTCGGCCACCAATCGTTCACTTGCCAGCGTGGCGCTATGGCCACAACGGTTGCACCAGCAGAAGACGCCAAGACCCTCGACGCCGAGTTCCCCCAAGGTTGTCGCCGCCAGGCGCCGATCCGCCGATTCCATCTCTCGTTGCTTGATCCTTGCCATGCGTGCCCGCCCTTGTCGCTAGGCAAGAACATAACAAGAACATTTTCCCAATCAAAGGACTTAATTCCTGTACTCGAGACCGAGCAGGAGATCGTCAGGAAATGAAGCGCGGGGCTATTCTTGGGGAGATCTTAAGTGACCAGGCGCAGGCGCCGCTCGAAGATTCGCAGGGCCTTGGCCAGGCTATGGGCGCGGGAGAGCCGGCGCCGGCCGTTGAGTACCCGGTACTCCCAGCCGTCGGGGGTGCGCTGCTTGGCGATGGTGAAAACCGGCAGGTCGTTGGTGTGACGGAAGACCGAGAAGACGGCGCGCCCCTCGGTCTGATCAATGGCGTAATCGCGCCACTCGCCACGGGCGACACGGCAGCTGTAAAGGGAGAGGAGCAGATTGAGCTCGGTTCGGTCGAAGAAGGCTTTGCGTTGTGGGAGGCGAAAATCGTCGAACCGGTAAAGCTTGCTCATGGATCCTCGAACTCTCCCAAACGGAGTCGCAGGCGAGCCTGGTGGCCTTCAAGGCTGGCCCTCTCGTTTCGCCGATGCGGGTACTGTCGCGCAAATTTTCCATGCCGTCCAGTGTGGAGGTTTTGACGTTCCTCTCATGGCCGGGGCTCGCTCGTCGAGGCCCTTGCCTTTTACGATCGGCTCTTTACCTGTAAACAAGAAGCCAACATCGATGATAGCGCCGATCGGGCGCGGGACGAGGAGAGGACGGCGAGGAATGGCAGCCACACCCCCGATCTGTGAGTTCGGTTGGAAGGCGGTGGACTTCGATCTTCCGGGCATCGACGGCGAGCGTCACAGCCTTGCCCAGATACGCGGCGAGAAGGGCACGCTCATCATGTTCATCTGCAACCATTGCCCCTACGTCAAGGCGGTCGCCGGGCGCATCGCCGCCGAGGCGGAGGCGTTGAAAGCGCTTGGCATTGGGGTGGCGGCGATCAATTCCAACGATGCGGCGCACTACCCTGAGGATAGCTTCGACAACATGATCGCCTTCGGCGCGGCGCACGGTTTCGGCTTTCCCTACCTGCACGACGAGACGCAAGACGTGGCGCGCGCCTACGATGCGATCTGCACGCCCGATTTCTTCGGATTCAATGCCGATCTCGAATTGCAGTATCGGGGCCGATTGGATGCCTCGCGGACCACGCTGGTCGAGGGCGCCCGGCGCGATCTATACGAGGCCATGGCGCAGGTGGCCGAAACCGGCCAGGGTCCGCATGAGCAGATTTCCTCCATGGGCTGCTCGATCAAGTGGTGCCGGACTTAGGGGACCTCGCCGGAAAGCTCTTTACTCGGCCCCGCGCGTCGTTATTTTAGGCGCGCCCTTATGCCTAGCGGCGGAGACGGTTCGTGGCTGACATTTTTCGCGAAGTCGACGAGGAAGTAAGAAAAGAAAAGGCAACCGATCTGTGGCGCCGATATGGCTCCGTGGTGATCGCGATCGGCGTCCTGATCATTCTCGGCGTGGCGGGTTTCAAGGGGTGGAACTTCTATCAGGCCCGCGAGCACGAGAAGCTCTCGGACGCCTATGCGGCGGCCATGAGCCTTGCCGAGGCGGGTGAGAGCACCGAGGCCTTGAACGCTCTGGCGGCCCTGGCCGAACCCGGTGGAGACGGCTACTCGTTGCTCGCCGCTATGGAGCGCGCGCGCCTCTTCGCCGAGGCCGGAGACGTGGAGGCGGCGAGCGCCATCTGGGACGAGGTCGCGGCGTCCGAGGCCGCCGGGCCCGGCTTTCGCGGCATCGCCACTCTGCTCTCGGTTTTGCACCAATTGGACAGCGGCGATGCCGAGGCCCTGCGCGCGCGTTTGGAGCCTCTGGCCAGCGAGGGCAACAGCTTTCGCCCCGGCGCGCTGGAACTGATGGCCGCGCTCGCGCTGCGCGATGGCCGCAAGGCGGAGGCGGCCGAGCTCTATCGGGCCATCGCCGACGACCTCTCCGCCCCCTCCGGCCTCAGGGCCAGGGCGGCGCAGATGCTGACGGCGCTTGGAGAATAGGACGTCGATGACGGTTTTTTCGTTGCGATCCATTAAGTCCGCCCTGTCGCTGATGTCGTTGACGGCTTTTCTGACGGCGTGTGGATTAACGGACTTCCTTGGCGAGTCGGACGAGGGACCACCGTTGCCGGGTGAGCGGATCTCAATTCTCGCTGTCGATCGCGGCGTGCGCCCCGATCCCGAGCTGACCGACGTGGCGGTGCAACTGCCCAAGCCCTACCGCAACAGCGACTGGTCGCAGCCTGGTGGCACGTCGACCCACGCCATGTATCACTTGGAGTTGGCGGATGCGCCGGATGTGGCTTGGACGGTCGACATCGGCGATGGTTCCGACGACGATGCGCGAATTCTCACCCAGCCGGTGGTTGTCGACGGTGTGGTCTACACCATGGACGCATTCGGGCTGGTCTCGGCTTTCGATGCGGCGACCGGCCGGTCGATCTGGTCGGTCGATCTGGCGGAAGGTGAGGAGGACGAGGGTTTTTTCGGCGGCGGGGTCTCCTTCGAGGACGGGCGGCTTTTCGTGTCGACCGGCTTTGCCAAGATCTTCAGTCTCGATGCCAAGACGGGCGAGGAGCTGTGGGAACGCCGCGTGCCCGGCCCGATGCGCAATGGGCCGGCGGTGCACAACGGACGGGTCTATGCGCTCTCGGTCGACAACCAGGTTCAGGCCCTGGGTGCTGAGGACGGGCGGCTGTTGTGGAACAACGTCGGGGTCGAGGAAGTCGCCAACGTGCTCGGCGCGGCCAGTCCGGCGGCCAACGATGTTGCCGTCCTCGTTCCCTACAGCACAGGCGAGCTGCTGGCGATCGAAGCCGAGAGCGGCCGGGTCGTGTGGTCGGAAAACCTGGCGGCGTTGACACGCCTCGATCCGCTGGCCGATATCCCGCAGATTCGGGGCCTGCCGGTGATCGACCGAGATGCGGTCTTTGCCATCAGCCATTCCGGGCGCATGTTGGCGGTCGAACTGCAGCGCGGCGTGCGGCTTTGGGAGGTGGACCTCGGCGGGGTGGAGACCCCCTGGGTGGGCGGCGAGTTCCTCTTCACCTTGACCAGCGATTCCCAACTTGTCGCGGTGCGCCGCAAGGACGGTCGGATCAAGTGGGTGACCCTGTTACCTCGCTTCGAGGACGAGGAGGACGAGGAGGGGCTCATTCAATGGATGGGACCGGTTCTGGCGGGCGACCGGCTGATCGTTGCCGGCACAAATGGGGAGGCACTCTCGATTTCTCCTTACGACGGGGAATTGCTGGGCTTCATCGAGTTGCCCGGGCCCATCGCCGTGCCTCCGGTCGTGGCTGATGGCACCCTCTATCTCGTCACCGCCGGGGCGGAACTGCTGGCCCTCAGGTAACCAACGGGTCGATCTTGGAGCGCGGGGCGCCATGGGCTTCACGGTGGCCATCGTCGGGCGGCCGAACGTCGGCAAGTCGACACTTTTCAACCGGATGGTCGGCCGCCGTCTGGCCCTGGTCGATGACCAGCCCGGGGTGACCCGCGACCGGCGCAGCGGCACCGCCCGACTTCACGATCTCACCTTCGAGGTGATCGATACCGCCGGTCTGGAGGAGGCCTTCGACGATAGTCTGGCCGCGCGCATGCGCCGGCAGACGGAACAGGCGCTCGAGGCGGCCGACCTGGTGCTTCTTCTGATCGATGCCCGTGCCGGAGTGACCCCACTAGATGAGCATTTCGCCAACTGGCTACGCCGGGGCGAGCGGCCGGTATTGCTGATCGCCAACAAGTGCGAAGGCCGCGGGGCTGACGCGGGATTGGCGGAGGCCTATGGTTTGGGGCTGGGCGACCCTTTGGCGCTGTCGGCGGAGCATGGCGAGGGCTTTGCCGACCTTTACGGCGCCATCGCCGCGCGAATGGCGGACGCTGGCCCCGCGCACGATGAAGGGGTCTCCAACGATACCGGCGACAAGAACGAACCCGAGACCGAGGGCCCCTTGCAGCTCGCCATCGTCGGCCGGCCGAACGTCGGCAAGTCGACGCTGATCAACCGCCTTCTCGGCACGGAACGCGTCTTGACCGGGCCGGAAGCGGGGATCACCCGCGATTCCATCGCCATCGACTGGAGCTACGGGGGGCGCTCGCTGCGCCTTTTCGATACCGCCGGCCTCAGAAAGAAAGCCAAGACGACGGCCAAGTTGGAGAAGCTCTCCGCGGCCGATACGCTTCGCGCCATCCGCTTTGCGCAGGTCGTCGTCCTGCTGCTCGACGCCGAGGCGCCGATGGAGCGTCAGGATCTCACCATTGCCAGCCGTGTCGTGGAGGAAGGGCGCGCGCTGGTCATCGCTTTGAACAAATGGGACCGCTGCCAAGACCGGCGAGGGACCCTACGCCAACTTCGCGACCGGCTCGAGCGTTCGCTGCCGCAGACCAAGGGCATCTCCACTGTTTGTCTGTCGGCACTGACCGGCCAGAACCTCGAGCGCCTCATGAGTGCGGTTTTCGAAGCCTATGGCGTGTGGAACCGACGCATCGCGACGGCGCGGCTGAACCGTTGGCTGGAGGAGGTCACACAGGCCCATCCCCCGCCGGCACCCAAAGGGCGGCGGATCCGGCTGAAATACATCACGCAGATCAAAGCGCGTCCGCCGACCTTCGCATTCTTCGGCACCCAGACCAATCTCTTGCCCAAGTCCTATCTGCGCTATTTGGAGAACGGGCTGCGCCAAGACTTCGACCTTCCCGGCACGCC
>JBFELD010000164.1:0-6162 GCA_041552375.1 Kiloniellaceae bacterium
AGCGCATCGGCGACGGCCATCGTCGCCTTGTGCATTCCGATCTCGGTGGTCGGATCGTTCCTGGTGGTCACACTGCTGGGCCGGACGCTGAATGTCATCATGCTGGCCGGGATGGCCTTCGCGGTGGGCATGGTGGTGGACAACTCGATCGTCGTGCTGGAAAACATCTATCGCCACATTGAGGAGGGCATGCCGAAAATGCAGGCCGCCCTGCAGGGGTCGCGGGAAATCGGCTTCGACGACTTTTTGAAGGTCGACGTTCGTGTCGGCACCATCGTGCGGGCGCAACCCTATCCGGAAGCGCGCAAGCCGGCCTATAAGCTGTGGGTCGACTTCGGCCCCGAGATCGGTGAGCGCAAGACCTCGGCCCAGATCACCAAGCACTACCGGTTGGAAGCGCTGGTCGGCCGCCAGGTCGCGGCGGTGGTGAATTTTCCGCCAAAACAGATCGGGCGCTTCATGTCCGAGGTTCTGGTCCTTGGCTTCCCCGACGATGAAGGCGAGGTCGTGTTGATCGGGACCGACATCCCGGTGCCGAATGGCCAGCGCCTATTCTGAGCCGGCCGCCCCCAGCGTTTTTCAGAGCGGCAGGACGACGCGCGCGCGCAAACCCTTTGCCGGTGCGTCCTCGAGGTAGAGGTCGCCGCCGTGATTGCGGGCGACGTCGCGCGCAATGGTAAGCCCCAGTCCGGTGCCGCCCGTCTCGGGGTTGCGTGATGGATCGAGTCGACTGAAAGGTTTGAACACCTCCTCGCGATGCTCCGGCGCGATGCCCGGCCCGTCGTCATCGATGGTTACCACGATCGTCCGCTTTTTTCTCGCCGCTCTTACCGTCACTCGATCGCCATATTGCTGAGCGTTGGCGATGAGGTTGGTGAAGCAACGGCGGATCGAGTCGCGTTGGAGCGGTAGCGACAATCCGTCATCGATATCAAGCTCGATCGACTTTCCGTCCCGGCTCATTTGATCGCTCACTTCGCCCAGGAGATCCGAGAGATCGGTCTGGGTCGGCGCTTCGGCTCCTTCGCCGCGGGCGAACGCGAGATAGCCTTCCACCATGCGCTCCATCTCCGCCACATCGGAGGTGAGATTTTCCGCCTCCGGCGACTTTGAGAGCAGGGCGAGCTGCAGTTTCATGCGCGTGATCGGGGTGCGAAGATCATGACTGACGCCGGCCAGCATTTCCGTTCGTTGCCGGATCTGGCGTTTGATCCGCTCGCGCATCTTGAGGAAGGCCTGTGCCGCCCGCTGGACCTCGATCGAGCCTTCCAGGCGGAAGTTTCCGACGTCCCGGCCTTTGCCGAAGTTCTCGGCCGCCTTCGCCAAGCGCCTGATCGGGCGTACCTGGTTGCGCATGAAGAGGACGGCGACGCCGAAGAGCACGACCGAGGTGCCGATCATCCATAGGATGAAGATATAGGAGGTCGAGCTGAAGAGCCGCTCCTCGGGCACCAGGACCTTCAGCACCCCATTGTGCCGCTGGACCCAGATCGAGACCTTGTCGTTGCTCTTGTCCACGGTGATGTAGGCGGGATAGTTGAATTGCCGCCGCATGGCCTTCCAAACTCGCTTGGTCACGTAGCCGCGGGGCTTGGTGGCCGCCTCGTCCGGTAGGCTGGTCCCTTCCTCGAAGGAGAGCTCCAGGCTCATCGCCTGCTCGGCCAGGCGAAAGGCCTGATCGCGTTCCAGCGGCGTTGGATTTCGGTCCATGATGAGGATGACCGCGGCGATATCACCGGCCAGCGTTTTGGCCAACCGGCTGGTGATGGTGTCGTAGTGATTGTCGTAGAAGGCCCAGGTGGAGACGATTTGCAGCAGCACGAGTGGCGCCAGAATGATGAGCAACGCCCGCCCCATCAAGGAATGGGGAAGCAGTCGCTTCAGGCCGGCCTCCAGGCGGGAGACCACGGGGATATCAATCCGCCACCAGGACATAGCCGGTTCCACGTACGGTTTGCAGGTAACGAGGATACTTGGGATTGGGCTCGATCTTGCGCCGTAGGCGTGCGACCTGCACGTCGACCGTGCGCATCGTCGGCTGTGCGCCGCTCGCCGCGCAGAGCGCATCGCGACTGATCGGCGTGCCCGGGCGCCTCGCCAAGGCTCTTAAGAGTTGCGCCTCCGCCGTGGTGAGACGGACACGCTCGCCGGAACGGGAGAGTTCACCGCGTGCCGGATCAAAGGAAAAGCCGCCGAAGGAAATCGCCGACGGAGGTGGTGCGTCACGCACGGTGGGTTGGCGACGCAAAATGGCATTAATTCGCAAAACCAGCTCCCGGGGCTCGAAGGGCTTCGACAGATAGTCGTCGGCGCCCCGCTCCAAGCCGCGGATGCGGTCCTCGCTCTCGCCCATGGCGGTCAATAGAAGGATCGGAACCTCGCTATCGCGCCGCTGCGACTGCGTGAAGGTCAGGCCGTCCTCTCCCGGCATCATGATGTCGACGACCAGCAAATCGAAGGTGAGGGCACTCATCTTGCGCCGCGCGTCGGCCGCGTTCTCGCCGCTGCTGACGCGAAAGCCCTGCTCGGTCAAATAGCGCGTCAAGAGCTCGCGCAGCCGTCTGTCGTCGTCCACGACCAGAATGTGGGGCCGGTCATCCATGGTTATCACACTATAGGATCTCACCTTTGCCTTCGCCAGACGTCCCGGCCCTGCCGGCGCTTTTTCAAGTTCGCTCGGCGCGGTCCTCGAAGCGCCAGCGGACAGCCGGGTCCATCAGATTCAAGAGGACCTGACGAAAGCCCTCCACCGCTTCGGCACCCGCGCGATGATAGGCCTCGGCGACGCGCAGTCGCTGGCTCTGGAAAAGCTCCCGCTCCAAAGCGATGCCCCTGTCGGTCAAGGTCAAGAGGCGTTTTCGCTGGTCGCGTTCGCCGCGGCGCTGCGCGATCAGCCCCTCGCGAACCAACTGGCCGAGGACCCGTGACAGGCTTTGCTTGGTAATGCCGAGGATCTTCAGCAGCTCCGAGACCGAGATCGAGGGATTGCGGCCGACGAAGTAAAGCACCCGGTGATGGGCGCGTCCGAACCCATAGCGCTCCAAGAGCCGGTCCGGCTCGGAGGTGAAGTCCTTGTAGGCGAAGAACAGAAGCTCCATCGCCTGGCGCAGCTCCTCTTCGCGGAGAAAGAGCGGATTGGGGCCGATTTTTACGTCAGTCATGTTGACATATATGGCCTATACTTGTTAGATCGCGCAAGGGGCATTTGGATGAAAGCCCCGAGAGCAAGGCGGAACAAGGGGCGCGGCAATCCGCCGAGCAGGCGATCTCCGGTTTTGCTTGAAGTGAGTTACGGAAAAGGCGCGCTGTCCACCGCGCGAGGACAGTCAGGCGAAGGAAGATGGCGATGTTACCATTCGATGATCGGGACGGCACTATCTGGTACGATGGTGAGATGGTGCCCTGGCGCGACGCCAAGGTCCATGTCCTGACCCATGGCCTTCACTATGCGAGCAGCGTCTTCGAGGGTGAGCGCGCTTATGGCGGCAAGATCTTCAAGATGGAGGCCCATCACGAGCGGCTTTTGGAATCGGGGCGCATTCTGGGCTTCGAGATCCCCTATAGCCGCGAGGAGATCGACAGCGCCGCGATGCAGGTGCTGGAGGTCAACGGCATCGTCGACGGCTACCTGCGCCCAGTCGCGTGGCGTGGCAGCGAGATGATGGGCGTCTCGGCGCAACAGAACACGATCCACCTGGCGATCGCCGCCTGGGAGTGGCCGTCCTACTTCTCGCCGGAAATGCGTTTGAAGGGCATCCGTCTCGCCCTGTCGCCCTGGCGCCGGCCGGCACCCGATACCGCCCCGACCAAGTCCAAGGCCGCGGGCCTCTATATGATCTGCACGCATGCCAAGCACGAGGCCGAAGCGAAGGGCTATCAGGATGCGTTGATGCTCGACTACCGCGGGCGCATCGCCGAGGCCACCGGCGCCAACATCTTCCTGATCCAGGACGGCAAGATCCACACGCCGATCCCCGATTGTTTCTTGAACGGCATCACCCGCCAGACGGTGATCGAGCTTGCCAAGCGGCGCGGCTACGAGGTGATCGAGCGGGTGATCATGCCCGAGGAGCTGGCCAAGACCCAAGAAATCTTCATCACCGGCACCGCCGCCGAGGTGACACCGGTCGGCGAGATCGACGACTACCACTTTACGCCCGGCGAGATCACCAAGCAGATGATCGAGGACTACGACGCCGAGGTGCACGGACGCTCCTCCTCGGCCGCCAGCGCGGCGTGAGTGCCGCGGCGCGGTAGATCGTAGCGGCGTTACTCGGCGGCTTTGTCGGTCTCTCGCCAGCGCTGGGCGGCCTCGTCGTCGCCGGCGCGGGCCTCGACCCAGTGGGCGCCCTCGCTGGTCTCCTCGAGTTTCCAGAAGGGCGCCTTGGTCTTCAGCCAATCGATCAGGAACTGGCAGGCTTCGAAAGCGGCCTGGCGGTGGGCGCTGGCGGTCGCCACCAGGACAATGCGGTCCCCCGGCTCGAGGCGCCCATAGCGGTGGATTACCAAGCTCTCCTCGAGCGGCCAGCGCGCCCGGGCCTCCGCCTCGATGGAGGTCAGCATCTTCTCCGTCATGCCGGGGTAGTGCTCGAGGGTCATGGCCTTGAGGCCGCCCTCGGACGCGAGGTCGCGGACCAGGCCGACGAAGACGGCGAGCCCTCCCACCGCGTGATTGCCGGCGGTCAAGGCGGCGATCTCCTGGCCGGGATCGAAGTCTTCGCGCTGCACGCGGATCATCGCATCACCCTCAGCCTCCGGTCACCGGCGGGAAGAAGGCCACCTCGTCGCCTGCATCCACGGGGTCGCCGGGGCGGGCGTAGTCCTGGTTCACCGCCACGCGGATCGCGCTCTCGTCGGAGAAGGCCTTGGCGAACTTGGTATCTCGCCCCTTGAGCCAGGCGATGAGGCCGCGCACGTCGCGTACTTCGGCCGGTGGCTCGATCTCCTCCGCCGAGGTGCCGAGCTCGGTCTTGAGCCAGGCAAAATAGAGCAGGCGCATCAGGTAACCTCGCTGAAGGGCAGAAAATCCACCATCGCGCCGCGTTCCAGCCGGGTCAAGTCCTCGGGCAGCTCGACCAGGCCGTCGGCCTCGACCAGCGAAGAGAGGATACCGGACCCCTGCCGCGGGAAGATTACCGCGCGCCAGCCATCCTCCGCCGGCACAAGCTTGACGCGCAACCACTCGCGGCGGTCCTTCTTTTTCTTGAACTCGAAGCCCGCGGCAACCTTGAAGCGGTGCGGCTCCAGATCCCCGGCGCCCATGAGGCGCAGGATGGCCGGCCGGGCGATGGTCAGGAAGGTCACCATCACGGCCACCGGGTTGCCCGGAAGGCCGATAAAGGGCACCCGCGCCACCTGGCCCAGGGCCAAAGGCCGGCCGGGCTTGATCGCCAGGCGCCAGGCGTGCAGTTGGCCCAGGCTCTCGACCGCCGCCTTCACGTGGTCCTCCTCCCCCACCGAAACGCCGCCCGAGGTGAGGATGAGGTCATGATCGGTGGCCGCCCGGTCCAGAGCGCTGCGCACGTTATCGGCTTCATCGGCGAGGATGCCCAGGTCGGTGACGGCACAACCGAGGCCGCGCGCCAGCCCCATGAGCAGATAGCGGTTGGAGTCGTAAATGGCCGCGGCCTGAAGCTCGCGACCCGGCTCGACAATCTCGTCGCCGGTGGAAAAAAGCGCGATGCGGAGCGGCTTCGAGACGCTGAGGCTCTCATGCCCCGCCGCTGCTGCCAGGCCGAGGTCCTGTGGCCTCAGGCGATGGCCGGCCCGGAGCAGAAGATCGCCGCCCTTGAAATCCTCTCCGGCCCGGCGCCGGTTGGCGCCCGCCTTCAGGCCCGCGGGCAGGATCACCTCGCCGTTCTCGGCTCGGCAGTCCTCCTGCATGAAGATGGTGTCGAACCCGGCCGGGACGACGGCGCCGGTAAAAATCCGGAGTGCCGTTCCTGGCCGCGCCTCGCCCTCGGGCCGGTGCCCTGCGGCGATGCGCGCGCCGACCGGCAGGCGGGTTTCGCCCTCTGCCGCGAGATCGACGTGGCGCACGGCGTAGCCATCGACGGCGGCATTGTCGTGCGGTGGCGAGCTGGTGCGCGCGGCGACGTCCTCGAGCAGCACCCGACCCAGGGCCTGACCGGTGGCTAGTCGCTCGCTCTCCGTGACCTGTTG
>JBFELD010000165.1:0-6112 GCA_041552375.1 Kiloniellaceae bacterium
CGCTTTCTTTGCCCCGCTACGCAACAGTGCCCAAGGGATCGAGGCGACGATGGCGGTCAATCATCTGGGGCCGTTTTGTCTCACAGGTCTGCTCTTGCCCCTGCTCCGGTCGGCCGCGCCGGCCCGGATCATCGTGGTGGCCTCGGACGCGCATCGATCAGCCGCCGGACCGCCACGCTTGTGCCCGGCCGCCGAGACCGGCGCCAAGACCCCCTTCCAAGCCTATGCTGCCTCCAAGCTTGCCAACGTCCTCTTCACCCGTGCCCTCGCCCGCCGGCTGGAGGGCAGCGACATCACCGTCAACGCCCTCCATCCCGGCGTCGTGCGAACCCGTCTGGGCAGCGGCGGCGACGCCTCCGGGCCGACCGGACTGGGCGTGCGCTTATTTCTTGCCGCCGGGATCAGCCCGAAACGCGGCGCGCGCGCTTCGGTCGAGCTGGCCTGCGATGCGACCCTGAGCTCGACGAGTGGCGCCTATTTCATCGGCGGCCTCCTGGGCACACGCCGCAGAGAGCCCAACGCCACGGCCGGCGATGAGGCGCTGGGCGAGAGGCTATGGCGGGACAGCATGACCCTCGTGACGGATACCCTCGGCGGGAATGCCCCGATCGACGACCTGTTTCACCGCCCTGCCGAAAGGCGATAGTCCCCATGACCCATCTCACGCTCCTCAACCTCGCGGCGGTCGTCGTCGTGCTGGCGGCCGTCTTCGGCTACCTGAACCACCGCCTGTTGCGCCTGCCGCAGACAATCGGCCTGGTGGTCATCGCCTTTTTCGCTTCGCTGGGAGCGATCCTTCTCGACCGACTGATCCCCGGCCTCGGCTTCGCTCAGGCCGTCGCCACGGCGCTGCAACTGGCCGACTTCGACGACGCCCTGCTCAAAGGGATGCTCGGCTTCCTGCTGTTCGCCGGTGCCCTGCATGTGGACATGGGAGCCCTGGTCACGCGCAAGTGGGCGATCTTGTCGATGGCCACCGTGGGTGTCCTGATCTCGACCGCGGTGGTCGGCCTGCTTACCTATGCCGCGGCCAACCTCTTGGGCCTTCCCATTCCGTTTCTCTACTGCCTGGTCTTCGGTGCTCTCATCTCGCCGACCGATCCGGTCGCGGTGTTGGGCATCTTGAAGACCATCCATGTCCCGCCGGCGCTGGAGGCCAAGATCGCCGGCGAAAGCCTGTTCAACGATGGTATCGGTGTCGTCGTCTTCACCATCATCGTGGTGCTTGCGACCTCGGCGCATGGCGGTACGGGCGAGCCGGTCGGCGCCTTGTTGGTGGCCGAGCTCTTCGCGGTGGAGGTCTTGGGCGGCGCGCTCGTCGGCCTGGGCGGGGGATACCTCTGCTACCGAGCCCTCAAATCGGTCGACGAGCACAATTTAGAGGTCCTGATGACCCTTGCCCTGGTCATGGGTCTTTATGGCCTGTCGAGTGCGCTGCACTTTTCGGGCCCCATTGCCGTCGTCTGCGCCGGTCTTCTGATCGGCAACCACGGCACGCGCCACGCGATGAGCGAGGCCACGCGTGATCATGTGCAGAAGTTCTGGTCGCTGATCGACGAGATCCTGAACGCGGTGCTGTTCTTATTGATCGGCTTCGAGGTCGTGGCGATCACCTTCGCCGGCGAGGTCGCTCTTTTGGCCCTGACAGCCATACCCATCGTCTTGCTCGCGCGCTTTCTCGGTGTCGGCGTACCTCTAGGGCTTCTCGGCCTGACCCGCAGCTTCACCAAAGGCGCGGTCCCGGTTCTGACCTGGGGCGGATTGCGCGGCGGGATCTCTGTGGCCCTGGTCCTCAGCCTGCCAGCCTCTCCTTACAAGGAAACGCTGCTCGCGGTGACCTATGCCGTCGTCATCTTCTCGATCGTCGTCCAGGGGCTCACGGTCAAGCACGTGGTCCGCCGCTTCGTCCGCTGATCGCACGACTTGTGATCGCCGTCACTGAATCGATCGAAGATCAAGGCTATAGTTTCGGTGTTGCCGCAATTTCGCAATTCATGGACGAGACGATGATGCCCTGCCTTTTCATCAGCCGCCCGACGATGATCGCCGCCGCGACGGCGCTCTTCGTCTTCACGACGGCGGCCCTTGCCGCCAGCGTGCTCATGTGAGGCGACGGGCTCGCGCCTCCGATTGCCGGCTATCCTCTTGCCCTCTCCCTCCCCGCGTGGCCGTCGCGCCCCGTCTGTGGTATCCTCCGTCCGACAGACCGACGCGACGGTCCGCGGCAGAAGAAAGGGGGTAGCCATGATGGATCCGACCAAGATAAGAGACATCGTCGAAAAGGCGGTCGACAACGCCAAGGCCGCTGGCTACGGGCGAACCGAGCAGATCGAGCACGCAGTCAGAGCGCTTCGGCAAATCGATCCTCACGTCTCCGAACAGGACGCCATCACCGCCGTGCGGCGGGTCATACGCCACGAGTAAGGCGCACGGAACGCAACGCTCCCGCGCGTCCTGGGCACCGGACCCGGCAAAACTCATACAAGAGTAGAACTTATAGAACTTACCTCAGATTGCATTTAATCTTCGATCCTGGTTCCATAAAGCCAGAACGGTGGGGATGCCGAAGGCAATTAGCGCCTTTCGCCACCCCACCTCAGAAAAACGAGGGAGTAAATGCATGAGCGGACAAGTGCATAGGGCCTTGAGGGTTGTACAGTGTTTCGGCGTGGCAGCTTTGGTTGCCGGGATCATGGGATCAGCGATTTCCGTCGCGGCGGCTCAGCAAGGAAACGGGATCGAGACCGAGACCACCAAGCGTGTGACCGTGTTTCGCGGCCAGCCGACCTTCACCGCGCAAGACCTCTCGCCCCAGGCCGAGGTCCCGGCCCGGGGTGTGGAGCCCATCATCGGCTACGATGGCTGGTTCATCGATCGGGCGAACAATCGCCTCGTTAATTGCTACCGGGTCAATACGACCCAGGTCGGCCAGCGCCGCATCAAGTGCATCTCAAAGCGGCTTTAGCCTGCGTCGAGAGAAGCGATCGCAGCCGTCAGGCGTTCGAGAGCCACATCTATCTCCGCTTCGGTGGTGAAGCGGCCAAGACTGATCCTGATCGATGCGGCGACCTCCTCGGCCGTTAGGCCGAGGGCGCGCAGCACCGAAGAGGGCTCCTGACGACCCGACGCGCAGGCGGACCCGCTTGAGAGCATCAGGTCGGGCGCCGCCGCCAAAAGGTCCTCGGCCGGAAGGCCCGGAAAGCGAAGATTGAGATTGCCGGGCAGCCGGGCCTCGAGCGTCCCATTGACGACGAGAGACGGGCATACCCGCCGCAGCCCCTGCAACAAGCGACCCCGGTAGGCCTCAAGACGCTGCGCCTCCTCCGCCATCTCCCGCTGGGCGATCTCGGCGGCGGTGGCGAAACCGACCGCCAGCATCACCGGCACGGTTCCCGGGCGCAGGCCGCGTTCCTGAGCGCCGCCATGAAGGACCGGGGCCAGCGTGATGCCGGGCGCGATGAAGAGAGCACCGATGCCGGCCGGCCCATAAAGCTTGTGCGCGCTGAGCGACATCAGCCCGCAGCCGGTCTCGCCGACGTCGAGCGGCACCTTGCCCGCCGCTTGAGCCGCATCGCTGTGCAAGACGGCACCACGCGACCGGCAGAGCGCGCCGATCTCGGTCAATGGCTGTCGCGTGCCGATCTCGTTGTTCGCCGCCATGACTGAAACCAGGCGGGTTGCCGGCTGGATGCGCCGTGCGATCTCCGAGGGATCGACGAGACCCGCGGGCGACACGGGGATCTCCTCCACCTCCCAGCCGCGCCGACGAAGCTGATCCATGGGGCCGCGCACAGCCGGGTGCTCGATCGCCGAAACTAGGGCGTGGTGCGAACCCGGCCAATCTCCGAACGCCGCCGCCAGGCCGAGAATGGCCAGGTTATCGGCCTCCGTGGCGCCGGAGGTAAAAACGAGACACTCCGGCCGCGCACCGATCAGCGCTGCAACCGACCGGCGAGCGTGGTCGAGCGCCTCGGCCGCCCGCCAGCCGGTCCGGTTCTCGCGCGCATGGGGATTGCCGGCACCGCTCTCCAGATAGTCGTCCATCACGGTTTTGACGCGAGGGTCGAGCGGCGTCGTGGCCGCATTGTCGAGGTAAATCTCTTCTGGCTGCAGTGATCCGGTCCTCTTCCGAGACGCCGCGACAGATCAACCCGCTTGCGTCTTGTACTCAGCCTCGAAGGCATCGAAGGCGGCGAGCGCCTCGCCCTTGTCATGGTCGGGCAAGAACGATCCCAGATAGGAGTTGCGCGCCAATGTCGTGACGTCGGATTGCGACAATCCGCGCGCCTCGGCGACGGCCTCGTAGTTCTCGTTCACGTAGCCGCCGAAGTAGGATGGGTCGTCGGAGTTGACCGTTGCGCGTAGGCCCGCGGCCAGCATCTCGGGCAAGGGGTGCGCTTTCAGGTCCTCGACCACGCAAAGCCTGAGATTGGAGAGCGGACAGACCGTAAGCGCCATCTGCGATGCGGCGATGCGGGCCACCAAGTCCAAATCCTCCATCGCCCGGTTGCCGTGGTCGATACGCTCGATCCGCAATTGATCGAGCGCCTCGCGGACATACTCGGGAGGGCCCTCCTCGCCGGCATGGGCGACGGCGCGCAGGCCCAAGCTTCGCGCCTTGGCGAAGACGCGCGTGAACTTCGAGGGCGGATGTCCGATCTCGGAGGAATCCAACCCGACCCCATCGATCCGCCTCAGATAGGGCGCCGCCTGCTCGAGCGTGTCGAAGGCCTCGGCCTCCGACAGGTGACGCAGGAAGCACATGATAAGACGATGCGAGATCGAAAGACGCGCCACCCCCTCGTCCAAGGCTCGGGTTATCCCCTCCATGACCGTGGCGAAGGACACACCGCGCTCGGTATGGCCCTGCGGATCGAAGAAAATTTCGACATGGGTGACGTTCTGTGCTTTTACCTTTTCGAGGTAGGCCCAGGTCAGATCGTAGAAGTCTTCGGCCGTGCGCAACACCGCCATACCCTGATAATAAATATCGAGAAAATCCTGCAACTTACTGAATGAGTACGCCTTTCTGATGTCTTCGACCGAACCGAACGGAAGTTCGACGCCATTGCGCGCGGCCAGTTTCATCATCAACTCAGGCTCCAAGGTGCCTTCTATATGCAGATGGAGTTCCGCTTTGGGCATGGCGTCGATAAAGGCCGCGGGACATCTCATCGCGCTTCTCTCCTGTCGAGGTGCCTCTTAACGCGAAGGGCGCCGCCGGCCTAGCCGGCCGCGACGCCCCCCATCACTTGCCTCATCGGATTACTTTGGGAGCTTACCCTGAACGCCTTCCGTGTACCAGTCCATGGACAGCAAAACCTCGTCCGACAGGGTCTCACCCTCCTTGGCACGCAAGTTGCCTTCCTGGTCCTTGATCGGGCCGGTGAAGGGGTGCAACTCGCCACTGCGGATCTTGGCCTCGATGGCCTTGGCCTCCTCCTGCACCTCGGCGGGAATGGCCTCGTTCATCGGCGCCATCTCCACCATGCCGGTGTCGAACCCGCCCCAAGTATCGCCCGACTCCCATGTGCCATCCATGACCTGCCGAGCGCGTTGGACGTAATAGCCGTCCCAGTTGTCGATGATCGCGGTGAGCTGCGCCTTCGGTGCGAAGCGCACCATGTCGGAGGCCTGACCGACGGCGAAGACGCCGCGCGATTCGGCAATTTGAAGCGGCGCGGGGGAGTCGGTGTGCTGCAAGATAATGTCGGCGCCTTGATCGATCAGCGCCTTTGCCGCGTCACCCTCCTTGCCGGGGTCGTACCAGGAGTTGACCCAAACCACCTTGACCTCGGCATCGGGGCGCACCTTGCGGAGAGCAAGAGTGAAGGAATTGATCCCGCGTACCACCTCGGGGATCGGAAAGGACCCGATATAGCCGATGGTGCCCGTCTTGGTCATGCGCCCGGCGATGGTGCCGGCAACGTAGCGCCCCTCGTAGAAACGCGCCATGTAGGTGGAGACGTTGGCGGTGCGCTTGTAGCCGGTCGCATGTTCGAACTTCACGTCGGCGAAGCGCTTGGCGACCTTGACTGTCGGGTTCATGAACCCGAAGGAGGTCGTGAAGATCAGGTCGTGCCCGGTGGAGGCCATCTGGCGGATGACACGC
>JBFELD010000166.1:0-6077 GCA_041552375.1 Kiloniellaceae bacterium
ACCATCGTCGACCGGATCTTCGACATGATCGGAACGCTCAAGGCATCGGGCCTGACCATGCTGCTGGTCGAGCAGAACGCCTCCAAGGCGCTGGCGGTGGCCGACCGCGCCTACGTCATGCGCCTGGGCCGCATCGAGGCCGAGGGTTCGGCGACGGAGATCGCCGCCGCCACCGATCTCAAATCACTTTATCTGGCGGGGTGAATTCGTGAGCGCATTTCTCCAATTCACCATCGACGTGCTCAGCCTCGGCGGCGCCTATGCCTTGATGGCCTTGGGCCTGGTCATCGTCTATGGGATCTTGCGCTTGGTGAACTTCGCCTATGGCGAGCTGATCATGGTCGCGGGTTATTCGATGTACTTGACCAGCGGCTCTGGGCTGCCGTGGCTGGTCATGGCGGCGGTCGCGGTGGTCATGGCGACCCTCGCCGGGGTGGCCACCGATTACGTCGCCTTCCGGCCGGTGCGGGCGAAGTCGGTGACGGCGGTGCTGATCACCTCCTTCGCCTTTTCCACCCTGCTGCAGAACGCGGCCCTGCTCTTCATCTCGCCGCGGCCACGCAACGTACCTCTGCCGGAAATCTTCTCGGAGACGGTGCACATCGCCGGCGTCATCACCCCGGCGCGTAATCTCATCACCATCGCCGCGGCGGTGGTGCTTCTGGCGCTTTTCTCCTGGCTCATGCGCCGCTCGGTGCTGGGAATCGCAATGCGCGCCGCGGCGACCAACTTCACCATGGCGCGCATGTTGGGCGTGCCGGCCAACCTCATCATCTCCACGGCCTTCGCGATCAGCGGACTGTTGGCGGGGGTCGTGTCCTTGCTATGGATCGGGCGCATCGGTGCCGTGGTACCGGGCATCGGGTTGGAGCCATTATTGATTGCCTTCATCGCCACCGTCATCGGCGGCATGCGAAGCCTGCAGGGCGCGGTCCTGGGCGGCTTCCTCCTCGCCTTCATCGACACCACGCTCAATTTCACCCTGCCGCAGGACCTGCTGAAATTCCGCGACGCCTTCACCTTCAGCCTGGTGATCCTGATCTTGCTGTGGCGCCCGGAGGGCCTGATCAAGGGCCCGGCCTCCGGACAACGGACCTGAGCGCGGACCCATGTCCAAGAACCTCGCCACAATCGCCATCCTAAGCGGCCTGATCGTCCTGCTGGTCGTCGGCATCAACCTGCTGGGCGTGCGCCTCTTCGACCGCATCGCGATCAATCTTTGCATCGCCTTGGTGCTGGTGCTGGGCTTGCAGGTCTTCATGGGCAACTCGGGGATCCTGAGCTTCGCCCACATCGGTTTCATGGGGGTCGGGGCATACACCACCGCGGTGCTGACCATTCCGGTGCGTATGAAGGGAATGTCGCTACCCGACCTCTATCCGATTCTCGCCGGTATCGAGCTTTCCCCCTATCTGGGGATCCTGATCGGCGGCTTGGTGGCCGGCGCGGTGGCCGCCGTCGTTTCCTATCCGTTGATGCGTCTTTCCGACGCCGCGGCGGTGATCACCTCCTTTGCGCTGCTGGTCGTCCTACACACGATCATGACCCATTGGAGCGTGGTCACCAACGGGCCGCGGACCCTCTTCGGCCTGCCGCGGGCGACCGACCTGAACCTGGCCGCGGGCGCCGCCATCTTGGCGGTGATCGTGGCTGTGGCCTTCAAGGAGTCGCGAGCCGGGCTCTTGCTGCGCGCCAGCCGCGACGACGAGGTGGCGGCCGGCGCCATCGGTGCTCACATTCCACGCTTACGCTGGCAGGCCTTCGTGCTGAGCGCGGTCATGGCCGGCATCGGCGGCGCCCTGTGGGGCCATTTCATCACCTCTTTCTCGCCAAAGGCCTTCTTCCTGAAAGAGACTTTCGTGATCCTCAGCATGCTGGTGATCGGCGGTGCCAATACGGTGACCGGCGCCGTCCTCGGCGCCATCATCGTCACCGTCGCATTCGAAAGCCTGCGAGCCCTTGAGGCGGGGCTCAATCAGGCGCAGATTTTCACCGAACAGATCGTCGGGCTCACCGAGATCGTCCTAGCACTGGCCATGATCGCGGTCCTGATCTTGCGCCCCGGCGGTCTTTTCGCCACGCATGAGCTGGGCGCGCGCTTTCGTCGGCGCGCAGGCAGGAAGGAGACTGGATAATGGGGTGGAAGACCGCTTACCGCTCGTTTTACTACGCCAACGCAGAAGAACCGGACGACATATCGCTCGACCCAGAGACGACCGCGCTCTTGGTCATCGACATCCAATCGACCTATCTCGAAGACAAGGAAACACCGGAGGAAACCGAGCGCTGGCAGCCCTTTTACCAACGCATGCGCGATGTCGTGATCCCGAACAACGCCAAGCTGATCGACCAATGCCGCCAGCGTGGTGTCGAGGTCATCTTCGCGCGCATCGCTTGTCACAAGATCGACGGTCGCGACCGTTCCCTCAGCCAAAAGAAGCCCGGCTTTAATTATCTGCTGTTGCCAAAGGACAGTCCGGACAGCCAGGTCGTCTCCGAGCTGGCGCCCAGGGGGGATGAGATCGTCATCACCAAGACCACCGACAGCGCTTTGACCGGCACCAATCTGCGCATGATGCTGCACAACATGGGGATCAAGGACGTTGTCGTCACCGGTATCTTCACCGACCAATGCGTGTCGTCCTCGGTGCGAAGTCTGGTCGACGAGAGCTTCGGCGTCGTGGTCGTGGAGGACTGTTGTGCGGCGGCGACGATGGAGCTGCACGAGCACGAACTGGAGATCATCAACATGATCTACTGCCATGTGGTGCGGCTCGATGAGGTGCTGAGTTTCTTCACCTCTTGACCGGTAAGTTCTCCGCGCCGTCACGGCGCCGTTGGTCAGGTCAATAGACCTGCTCGTAAAGCCGGTAGGCTTGCTCGGCCGTCTTGCCGTCGAGAAAGTCGATCTCGCCGCGCTTGTGCTTCAGGTAGACCTCCACGAACATCTCGCCGAACCAGTCGCGCACGGCTTGCGAGCCCTCGAGGCGGTCGAGCGCCTCGGCGAGCGTCTGCGGCAAGCGGACGAAACCGCGTTCCTCCAACTCGGTGGCGTTCAGCAGGGAGAGGTCCTCTTCCGAGGGCGCCGGCGGCGCCAGCCCCTGCCTGATGCCATCGAGCCCGGCGTGGACCAGCGCGGCCAGTTGAAGATGCGGGCTGGCGGCGGAATCGCAAGCGCGGAACTCGATATTGAACTGACCGGCGACATCCATGCCCGGAAGCTCGGCCACCGGGCAGATACGCAAGGCCGCCTCTCGATCGCGATAGCCCAGGTTGTTGAAGGCTGCGCTCCAGCGGTGCGGCGTCAGGCGGGTATAGGAGATGAGGCTCGGCGCGGTGATCGCCACGATGTTCGGGAGATGGTGAAGCACGCCGGCGGCGAACCTTCCCGCGACGTCGCTCAAACCACCCGGCCCTGCAGCGTCATAGGTCGCTGGCGCCCCGGAGGCATCGACTAGGCTCATATGGATATGGACCCCGTTGCCCGGGCCGCCGACGTCGCGGATCGGCGTGAAGGTCACGGGGTCGTCCAGTCTCGCGGCGGTGGCCCGGGCCAGCTCTTTCATAAGGAGCGCGTGATCGGCGGCCTTGAGCCCCAGCTGCGGATGCATAGTGACCTCGTACTGGCGTTCCCCCCATTCCCTGAGGAAGGAATCCGGCTCGACACCGGCCTGCCGGAGCGCGGCAAGGTAGGTCTGGCCGAAACGCTTCTTTGTTCTCAACCCCGTCAGCCCGAAGCCCGGTCCATAGCTCGCTGTCTCCTCGAAAAACTGGAATTCGAGCTCGAAGGCAGATTTCAATTCCAACCCTGTCTCGGCGCGCAGGGCGTCGAGCGCCCGGCTCAAGCAACCGCGCAAGCAGCATTCCCACGGCGATCCGTCGGTGTGAAGGATGTTGCCGAGAAAGAAATGCTCGCTCGGTGAGCCGTCGTCGAACTCCACGCGGACCTCGGCTCCGGGGTCGGGAACCATGAGGAGATCGCCGAGCGAGCCGAAGGGCGATTCGGCGATCGAATTGAAGGTGGTAATCTGAATGTTGGTCGGCACCCAGCCGATACCCCGCTGACGGCGCTTTTCCAAATCCGACAGAGGAAAGGACTTGCCCCTGAGCTGGCCGGAGATGTCCGGCGCGCAAATCATCACGATTTCTTCGTGGCTCATCTCATCGCCTCACGCCGGGCCGAAGCCGCCGCGCCTCTCTACACTCGACTATAAGAAAAAGCTTGTAGTTGTGAATTGAAAAGATCCTGCAAGCACCGTTTGCCCACCTGCCCGGCCGGTGTCGAAGGACGGCCCGCCGGGTTCCAGCGGACTTGGTCCGCGGAAGACTTTGCGCGGATCGCTTCGTATTAGACTGAGGACGCCGATTGATCTATTGTCGTAAACCGTATTTGCAGGAGAAGAACGACATGATCGGACCCGGCTCCCAAGATTGAACGTGACCCATCAAGGATGGCCGCTGAATACAAGCGCCCTCGTGTCAAGAACTCCTCGTCAAGTGTCAAGAAGAGGGGGGGACTTGGGGCTAGTGTATTCTGAGGGGAGTCGCGACAGCCGCCTGGCCTCGGCAGGGCGGTATTTTTCGGGTTCCGTTGCGTCGGCGCGACTATCCGGGCAGGCTTTGATCGGATGTCGGGACGTGGAACGAAAAGAGCTCGGATGAGACAAGGGAAATGGCAATACCTAGGGAGGTAACCATGGTCAAGAACCGGATGAAACGTCGGAATTTCCTTCAGCAAACGGGTGTGTGGGCTGCATTGTCGGCGAGCGGAACATTGCCGCGCCTGGCTCACGCCGCGCGCGACAAGGAGCTGAACATCTATTGTTGGGAAGGCTACAACTCGGACGATGTGTTGGATCCGTTCCGTCGCGAATTCGACGCCAAGGTCCGCGCCGAGGGCCTGACCTCGGACCCGGACGCGGTCAACCGACTGCGCGCCGGCGAGACCAAGGTGTGGGATCTCATCAACGTCAACAACCCCTGGGCCCGCGAGATGATGTGGCCGGAGGGCTTGATCAGAGAGCTGCCGCGCGATCGCTTCGAGCCGATGTTCGAGCAGATGATGCCCGCTTTCCACCCGCCTTATGAGTGGGCGATGGACAAGTCCGGCAAGCACCTTCTCGGCATGACGCAGCGCTTCGGCCCCTTCAATTTCGTCGTGAACACCGACAAGATTTCGCGGAGCATGGGCGAGGATCAGGGCTTCAACGTATTCCTCGATCCGGCCATGAAGGGCAAGTACGGGGTGCTGACCTACGACAACTGGAACATCTACCACATGTGCGTGGCGGCGGGCGTGCATCCCTTCAAGTCGCACTCCAAGGAAGAGATCGCCGCCTATGCCGAGGTGTGCAAGAAGATCTTCAACGGTGCCAAGATTCTGACCGACGATCTCGTGCAGATGAACCTGGCGTTGATCAACGGTGAGATCGACGCTTATTTCACCGGTGGCACCTACACCGCCTCCCCGGCGCGCTACGATGGCGCCACGCAGGTGCGCGGCATCACGCCGAAGTCGGGGCCCATGGACGGCAAGGGCGGCATCGTCTGGATCGAGCTGACCTCGGTCGTCAACAATCCGGATCCTTCGGGTTTGGCCGAGGAGTTCCTGGCATATATTCAGCGCGCGGATGTTTCCAAGAAGGTCGCGTTCGCCGAGGGCACCTACAATCCCGTGACCCAGATGGGCTCGGACGAGGTGATGGCCGCCTTCGACGCCGATGAGCTGGACGCCATCCAGTGGGATACGCTGGAAGAGGAGATGGCCAATTCCGTCGACTACGACATCAACCCGGATTACGGCGAGATGTACGATATCTACTCCGCGGCCAAACGCGAGCGCGAAGGCTGATTATCGGTCTTCGTATTGGGTTCCGTTCAGCCTGGGGGCCTCATGACGGACGAGGCCAAGACGTTTCTCGAATTGCGGGGAATCACCAAGAAGTTCGGTGATTTCACCGCGGTTCGAGACGTGAACCTCAAGATTTCTCAAGGTGAGTTCTTCACCCTGGTTGGCCCTTCGGGATCCGGGAAAACGACCATGATTCGCCTGTTGGTGGGCATGGATCAGCCCACCA
>JBFELD010000167.1:0-6036 GCA_041552375.1 Kiloniellaceae bacterium
ACCACGACGACCACATACATCAGGCCACCGATGGCCGCCACGATGGCGCTGAGTCCGTTCAGCCCCATCATGAGAAACGCGGTACCGGGATAGTCGAACGTGAAGACCGAATCGCTGAAGGTGATGTCCCAATGCCGGCGCGCGACGCCGAGCGTGCCCGCGCCCATCATGAACAATGACGTGCCTGCCACGCCGATGGCGAAGACGAACGGCTGCCACTTGGCGATAGCCGGTAGTATGAGCTCGCGGCGGAAGAGCAGCGGGATCACGATATAGGTGATCGCCATGAAGGCGAGCGTCGTTCCGGCAACCACGGTGGCGTGGAAGTGACCCGGCACATAAAGCGTGTTGTGCATCAGAAGGTTGATCTGCTCGGTGCCCAACACGACGCCCGAGATGCCGCCTAGGAAGCCGAACAGCACAAGCGACAACGCCATGCCCGAAAAGGCCGGGTTACCCCACGGAGCGTGGCGCAGCCAACCGAAGATGCCCTGGGTGTAGCCGTTGCGCCGTTGCGCCGCCTCCACCGCGCCAGGCACGCTCATGCCGTGGATCATGCTGCCGAGAACGGCGAGATAGAACGCATAGCTGGTGTTGAAGACCTTCCACTCGGAGCTGATGCCCGGCTCCGCCAGCATGTGGTGCGCGGAGGCAAGCTGCAGAAAGAGGATGTAGAGCAGGAAAGCCGTGCGGCTGACCTTCTCGGAAAGCGGCTTGGCGCCGACCACCAGCGCGGCGATCACGTACCAGACGGCCACATGGGCCGAGACGTTGATCTGTTGGGAGGAATGGCCCATCGCCCACCAAACCAGCTTGTAGGTCACGGTATCGATCTCGCCGATCAAACCGACCGACCAAAGGAAGGTCGGTACCAGGATGATCGCCCCCGAGGCTATGGTGAAGACAGCGATGATGGCCGCCGTCAAAGCCCCGAAGGTCACCAGCGGGATGGAGCCCTCGTAGGTGCCCTCTTCCTTTGCTATCACCAGAGTGCCGAAGAAGACGAAGCAGCCCAAGAGCGCCCCGACGGCAAAAAGGATGAGACCGAGATAGAAGTGCGGCGCCGCCTGCATGGGCACATAGGAGGTGAACATCACACTCGATTCGCCTTGCAGTACCGCGACGGTGGCGACCAGCGATCCTACCAACATCAGAATATAGCCCAGCCACGCAATGCGTGGCGCCGCCAGGCGGCAGTTGAGGATCACCGCCGAGGCGAAGTAGAGAATCGCCATCTCGAAAAAGATGATCCAGAACAAGAGTACCGCCGCGCCATGAGCCGTGAGGACCAGGTAGAAGAGATCGGCCGGCAGGATATGCACGGCCGGCCATCGGGTTAGCGCGACGAGCACGCCGAAGAGCCCGCCGACGGTCAGGAAGATCACCGCCGTGACCGCGTTCACCTTGATCAGGGTTTCGGCCTTGCTGTAGACCTTCAAGCCGGTGTCGAGACAGGTCCGGTACCTTTCATCGATGCCGGCTATAGTATCCTGGGCGGTCGTGACGCTCATGGCGGAGCCTCCTTACTCGACGACGTAGATTTTGCCCAACATGGCGTGGTGACCGATGCCGCAAAATTCATTGCAGACCACCGCGAACTCGCCAGTCTCGCTGGGCGTGATCGTCAGCACCCTGTCGTAGTTGGGGTGGACCTGGATGTTGATGTTGGTCGGCTGCAGGGAAAAGCCGTGCTGCCAGTCCATCGACGAAAGGTGGAGCCGGTAGTTCTGGTCTTTCTCCAGCTCCAGGATCGGCCACCACTCCCACAGCCGGGAAATGAGATAGACATCGCTGCCGGGCGGCGGATGGACCACCGGGATGCCGGTCTCCCCCTCCTCGCGCACCGTATACTGCTCGGTCATCGCTTCGGTGCGCTCGGCGAAGACTTCGGGTGATATCCGGTAAGCCTCGTTGGAGAGGTTCTGCTCGCCCTCGACATGCCAGTAGATCATGGCGAAGAACATGACGAGGCCCCAGAGAAAGGCGATCGAAATCCAAATGATCTCCGGTTTGTGCAGGGGCTCGTTCCACCAAAGACGATTTTCCGGTGGTGTGATGGCCATTGCTCTTACCCTTCCTTGTGAGGTGACGGGCCTTATGAGGCGACGGGAATCTGAGCCATCTCGAGAATGCCCCAGATCAAATAGAAGACAGTCGGGACGACGACCCCAATAAACAGCAGCAAAAAGGGGTTATCGAGCAGGCGCTGCATGAAGGGAACGCGTACGCTTCCCTTGCCAGGCCCGGCGGCGCCGGTTTCTTGCCCCCCGGCTCCTTGACCCGTGCTCTCGACTTCGCTCATGATGACACCTCCAATCGCCACGCCGCCGACTTACCTTGACCGGCGGGGACTCGATCCTCATGGAGTCTCAATTCAGAAAGGAAGAACGGGTTGGTGTCCTTGACCTAAGTCAAATCGTCAGTCACCAGAAGCTGACTCGCATGGCCAATGCGTGTAGGATCAAGTCATGACCTTAGGTGCTGCAGGGGTGTGGGACGATGCTAAGACATAGCGACAACACGCTAGAGGATCTCAAGATCCCGCGCGGTATGGGAGAAACGGAAACGCAGCTCCTGTGTCGTTTGCCCCTTTTTGAAGGCCTGCGACCGCGCGAGCTGTTCCATCTGATCGGTGATGCCTGGGTCGAGGCCTTGCCGAACGGATCTTTGCTATTCTTGCAGGGCGATCCGGCCCGATTCTTTTTTGTCGTGCTCTCGGGGTGGGTGAAGCTCTACCGTTCGACCGCCGAGGGCAACGAGAGCGTCATCACGGTGCTGCCCCCCGGCGAGTCCTTCGCCGAGGCCGCCGCCTTCGAGGAGGGCACTTATCCGGTCTCCGCCGCCATCGTCGAGGATGCCCGCCTGCTGGCCATCCCGGCCCCCCCGTTCCTCGAGAAGGTTCTGGCGGAGCGCCGACTGGCAATCAAGATGATGGCCTCCATGTCGCGGCGGCTGCGTCAGCTCGTGATGCAGGTCGAGGATTTGAGCCTGCGGTCCTCGGTCGAACGGCTGGCCGCCTACCTGGCAACGCTTTGCAATGAGACGGAAGGCTCGACCACGGTGCGCCTGCCTTTCGACAAGGCACTGATCGCCAGTCAGCTCGGCATGCAACCGGAGACCTTATCACGCTCGCTGGCGCGATTGCGGGCGATGGGGATCGCCGCGGAGGGCAATCGGATCCAGATCTCGGACATCGCGACACTCCATCGCCTGGCGGGCGAGGCGCGGGCACCGGCGCCCGGTGCGACGCTGCCGGGCGACTGAGCCTTTCCGCGCGATATAGCGGCGAGAAACCGCCATTCAGGCGACTGCCTGGCGTGGCCCGGTGACAGCGGGCTCACGCGAAGAGATCAATTCCAGAAGACTGCGCAGCTCCTGACGGGCGGCGACATGCGAGAGGGACAGACGCCGCTCCAGACCCACCTGCCTCAGATCGAGCAAGGTGAGACCCTCAAGGAACAGTTCGCGGTAAATGACCCGCTCGCTCAAGCCTTCGCCTTGACGAAAATCGAGGCGTTCCGATAAGGACGTTAGAGCGTCGGCCATCTGCTCCTTGTTGTGAGCGCCCAGGCTCGTCAGGCGGTTTCTCAGGACGATCCAGTCGAGCGCGGACCGCTCGACTTGGCCAACCCGCCGGCGGGCGTCCGCGACCGCTTCGCCGAACGGCCCCAGCCGCCGAAAGGCGAGCGTCTTCGGCTCCAGCACCGCCAAGAGGTCGAGATCGATGAAAGAATCATTGATCGGCGTGATCAGCACATCGGCCAGGCCGATCGCTACACGGGTGCCCTGGGCGTAACCGGCTGGACAGTCGACGACCACGATGTCGCGCCGGCGACGAAGGTCGAGAAGGCTCTTTTGCAGTACTTCCAAATCGCCCTCGCTCCAGACCGGGGCGATATGCGCCGGCATCGTGAGTTCGATGTCGTGGGATCTTGCAAAGCCACCGCGGTTTTCCAGAAAACGGGTCAGCGAGAGCTGCGATTGATCGAGATCGACGCAGGCCACACTCAAGCCTTGTTGCATGAAGCCGGCCACCAGATGCATCGAGACGGTGCTTTTGCCCGTCCCGCCCTTGTGGCTCGCCACCACCACCACACGGCCATTCGATACTCGATTTTGCGGATCCGGCTTGACGCGAGCCGTTGACTCGGCCTCCCGATCGTCCTCTGCCCCGCTCGCTTCGCCGGGCTCGCTCGTGTCGTCTGGCTCGCTGCCGTCGGCTTGCCCTATGCGCTCGACGATCTCAGCGACCGACGAGAGATCAGGCGCGTCACCGATGACATTTTCCTCTGCAATACCGAGCCGAAAAACCTCACCGCAAAGGTTTTCGTCCAGTGACAACAGGATCGTTCGCCCCGCCTGCCCAAAACGACACTGGCTTTCCAGGAAGGCCATCGGATCGAACGTTGCGATATGCATATCGAGGAGGAGGACGTCGAAATCCGCCGCTCGACCGACCCGCCGCAGTGCCTCGAGGTCTCGCACCTGAGTCACCGCGTGACCTCGCCCTTCAAGAAATTCGATCAGGCGTTGCGTTAGGCGACCCGCGTCCTGAAATAGCAAGATGTTCATGAAATCTCCCGCCACCCTGCGCGCGACCGCCGCACCGACTTGGCGACGATGGCTTGACCCACTCCACCGCCACCCACGATGCTAGTGCGATATGCTTAATGAGTTGTTTCAGAATGTATCTATTTAAAGTTGAAAACTTCAAAACCATTGCGAAGCCACGGATCCCCGTCCCCTGCGACGGAAAGCGAAGGCCTGCGGATGGAGATGTGACGAGCGCGCTTGTATGATGCGTGGCAGGGCATTTAAATCGCGGGGACTTTCGCTCGCGCGGTGGTCATCAATGGTGAGAACGCTGGGGGGCCGCAAGAGGGCATGGGGGAAAGGCCGGACACTCCTCTCGACCGTTATCGCGGCACCGTCTTGCCCGAATGGGTCGACTACAATGGTCATATGAATGTCGCCTACTACCTGGTGGCTTTCGATCTGGCGACCGATGTTTTCCTCGAATGGATTGGCCTCGATAAGGCCCTTCGCGAGACCCGCGGTGGTACCACCTTCACCGCCGAGGTCCACATCGGTTATCTGCGCGAACTGCACGAGGGCGACCCGATCCGCGTCACGACGCAGCTTTTGTCCTATGACCAAAAGCGAATCCGCTACCTGCACAAGATGCACCATGCGGAAAACGGGCTCGAGGCCGCCTATGCCGAGAATCTCTCGCTCTACGTCGACCTGAACACCCGCCGGGTGGCCGAGATGGCACCGCCGACCTTGCGGCGGCTAGAGGAGGTGCTGGCTGCCCATTCTGAGCTGGGCCGTCCCGATGAGGCTGGACGGGCGATCGCCCGCCCACCTGTACCCGGCACCTAGCGCCCCTCCGGCACTCCGTCCTGCCAAGGGCCGGTGTAGTCCACGCTTGCGGGGCGTCCCTCAAGCCTCAGAGACGTGCTGACCGGCGCCGTCTCGGCAACGACGCGGCCGCGGCGGATGACGAAGAGCCGGGTCGCCGAGAGGCGGATCGCCTCGACGGGATCGCGCGCCTGCAGGACCACGAGATCCGCGTGACAGCCTGGCTCTAGCCCGTAGCCCTCGAGGCCCAGGATCCGCGCCGGGTTCGCTGTCACCGCTTGGAAAGCTTGGCGCATGGCCTCGGCGCCCGTCATCTGCGCCACGTGCAGGCCCATGTGCGCCACCTGCAGCATGTCGGCCGAGCCCAGCGAATACCAGGGGTCCATCACGCAGTCGTGGCCGAAGGCGACGGTAACGCCAGCGGCCATCAGCTCCGGCACCCGTGTCATGCCGCGTCGCTTGGGATAGCTGTCATGGCGGCCCTGAATGACGATGTTGATGAGGGGGTTGGCAACGACGTCCAGCTCGGCCTCGGCCATCAAGGGGATCAGCTTGCTGACGTAATAGTTGTCCATCGAATGCATCGAGGTCAGGTGAGAGCCGGTGACCCGGCCTTGCAGGCCCAGGCGCTGGGTCTCGAAAGCCAGGGTCTCGACATGACGCGACATTGGGTCG
>JBFELD010000168.1:0-6006 GCA_041552375.1 Kiloniellaceae bacterium
GGAATCCGCATCGCCTCGCGATATTTGGCGACCGTGCGCCGGGCGATCTCCAAGCCGTCGGCGCGCAGAATATCGACGATCCGGTCGTCGGAAAGAACGTTTTTGACGCTCTCCTTTTGGATGAGAACCTTGATCCTGTGGCGAACGGACTCGGCTGAGTGTTGGTGCCCGTCGGCCCCCGATATGGCGGCGGTGAAAAAGTACTTCATCTCGAATATGCCACGCGGCGTGGCAATGTATTTGTTGGAGGTCACGCGGCTGACGGTGGACTCGTGCAAGGCTAGCGTCTCTGCAATGTCTTTGAGCGTCAGTGGGCGCAAATGCTGAACACCCTTACGAAAGAAGGCGTCCTGCTGCCGGATGATCTCGCGTGCCACCCTGAGGATCGTCGTCGCCCGCTGGTGCAGCGCCTTGACCAACCAGTTCGCCCGCTGCAAGTGTTCGCTGAGATACTCGCGTTCCGCCTTGCCCCGGGCGTGGGCCACGACCTCGCCGTAGTAGCTTTGGTTGACCAGCACACGCGGCAGGGTTTCGCTGTTCAGCTCGACCATCCAGCCACCGTTCGGCAGCGGGCGCATGAGGACGTCCGGGATCAGCGTCTGCACCGGCTCCTGGTCGAAGTCGGATGCCGGTTTGGGGTTCAGCGCTCGGATCTCGGCAAGCATCTCGCTCAGGTCCTCGTCGTCGACGCCACACAGACGCTTGAGAGCGCCAAGCTCGCCCTGGCCAACCAAGTCGAGATGGTCGAGCAGAGCGCGCATCGCCGGGTCGAGCCGGTCGCGTTCGGCCAACTGAAGGGCAAGGCACTCCGCGAGCGACCGGGCGAAGACGCCGGTGGGCTCGAACCCTTGGAGTTGCGTCACCACCGACTCGATTCGCCCAGGCGCGCATCCCAGCTGCCGGGCCAACTGTTCGGTAACCGCGCCGAAATCCGATCGCAGATATCCGGCGTCATCCAGAAAGTCGATAAGATGCAGGCCGATCAAGCGGTCGACCGGATCGGTGATAGCAACCTGCAGCTGCTCGGTCAGGTGCTGGCGCAGGGTCTCGGCTTGGCTGACCTGTCGTTCGAAGGTCTCATCACCATCCAGCGCGAGCCCGCGCCCCGACACGGCCCAAGCGCCCAAATCGCCCTCGTTGTCTGCGCGCGGGACGTCGGCCGGGCTATCGTGGTTGTAGACGTTCGCGTAATCGGTATCGAGCGGCGCATCGGCGTTATCACCGCCGGTCGAGGCACCGCTCAGATGGGTCAGGCTATCGGTCGTGTCCGCAGCGGCGCGTTCGGACAGCGGCTCGCTCGGCCGGAGCACCGCGGTCTCGGCCGGCATTTTCTCTACGTCGTCATCCTGCTCGAGCAGCGGATTGCGCTCGAGCTCCTCGTCCACATACGCCGCCACTTCCAGATTGGAGAGCTGCAGCAGCTTGATCGCCTGCTGCAACTGCGGCGTCATGACCAGAGATTGGCTTTGACGTAGCTCTAATCTTTGTGTCACCGCCATTTTTAGAAAAATTAAAGAGAAAATCTTTCGCCCAAGTAAACGCGACGAACCTCTTGGTGTGCGACGATTTCCTTCGGCTCTCCTTCCATCAACACCGTGCCATCATGGATGATATAGGCGCGATCGACGATCTCGAGCGTATCGCGGACATTGTGATCGGTGATCAGAACGCCGATACCCCGGTGTTTGAGATGTGCCACGAGCTCGCGGATCTCACCGATGGCGATCGGATCGATGCCGGCCAAGGGCTCGTCGAGAAGCACGAACTTGGGCGCGCTGGCAAGCGCCCGGGCGATCTCCACACGCCGCCGCTCGCCGCCGGAAAGGGCAATAGCCGGCGAGCGCCGCAGATGGGTGATCGAGAATTCCGCCATCAACTCCTCGAGCCGGGCCTCCCGCCGAGCCCGATCCGGCTCCACGATCTCGAGAACGGCACGAATGTTCTGCTCGACGGAGAGCCCCCGAAAAATCGAGGCCTCCTGCGGCAAATAACCGATGCCCAAGCGCGCGCGGCGGTACATCGGCAAATCGGTGATGTCATGACCGTCAAGCATGACGCAACCACCATCGGGCACCAAAAGCCCGGTGATGATATAAAAACACGTCGTCTTGCCGGCACCGTTCGGCCCCAGGAGCCCAACCACCTCACCACGCTGCAGCGTCAAGCTGACGCCACGCAGGATCGGTCTTTTCTTGAAACCCTTTACCAGGTTGAGGGCGACCAGTCCCTCGTTCTCCGCGACCAATCGAGGGAGATTTTGTCCGTCATCAAGGCCTGGTCTTACAAGGTCCGACAATACCTCGACCCCCCACTGCTCCTATTCAGCCGAACTCTCATCATCGCCATCGCTGGTCACGGCGCGCGGCAGGATCAGTCCCTTGACCCGCTCCGTCTCGCCCTCGGCGGTGGGCGCTCCGGTAAGCCGGCTCACGCCCGTGGCGAGATCGACCTCTCCGAAACCACCCGTGAGTTGATGCTCGCCGCGAGTGATCTTCACATCGCCTTGGATGGTCGCACGTTCCTCGCCCACATAATAGACCGCATCGTTACCCGAGGCATAGTCCCCTTTGCTGCGAATCTGAACCGCGCCCTTGGCCTCGACACGCTGAATCTCGAGCTCACCCTCGGAACCGGAACCGAAGTGGGCGATCAGCAGGTCGGCCCGAACGTCGCGACCTTCCCGGAAAATTCTCGCATCGCCACGCGCCACGGCAATGCGGTCGTTCTTGTGATACTCGAGCGCATCGCGCGCCGTCAGCCGGTCCGGGCCATTATGGCTCTCCAGGCGTAGGTCGCGTCCGGTGAGCACCAGCACCTCGGTTTCGAGCATATAGCTCGCCTTGTCGCCATGGGCCGTCTCGTCCGGTGTCTTCAGCCGAACGTTGCCGACCAACTCGATGAGGTGGATTTCAGTTCCGTTCTGATTCGAGCGGTAATGCGCCTTCATGACATCGGCGAAGACCTCGAGGTCGCCGGAGATCGCATGGGCATCGCCCCGCGCGATGTAGACTTTCTGATCGCGCAACCACTCGATGCCGTCGGTGGCCTCGATTTCGATGGTGCCGCCCTTCCCGTCGAGCCCCCCGGCAATCTGGGCCGCAGCGGAATTCACGGCGGCGAACGCACCGAGCGCCACGGCGGCAAGCCAAAGCGCCGCCCGACGGTATGAACGAACATGCCACCGTGCCCTCATGGCGCTCCCCGATAGAAAACGACCCGCGACCGCCCGGTAAAGATGACCCGCTCGCCGCGATCGAGAACCTCAAGACCTTCGGCGTGAAGCTCGCCCTGCGGGCCCGATCCTTCGACCGGCGTGTCGCTCCAGGCCACTCCGTTCTGAAGGTCGACGTTCGCGGCCTCGGTGCGCAGCTCGAAGCCCTGATCGTGGAAGAGATCCACCGATCCGCTGAGCTGCAGAAGTTCGGTCTTGCGGTTCAAGTGACCACTGTCCGCCTTGGCCGCCAACCAGGCGCCCCCCTCCAGAGTAATATCGGCCGACGGCGCCTCCAGGATCACGGTGTCGCCGCCGGGGTCTTCTTGAATGGCTTGACGAGCGGTTATCGTAAAGGGCCGGTCGTGCTTGTCGAAACCACTGATGCTCAGATGATGGGCGCGCGCATCGTCGGTATCACCGTTCGTCGCAAGCGGCAGTGGCGGCACCTCGGTGCCTTGCTTGAGGACAAGCTTCGGCCAGGTCAGGACCAGGACCAGGAGAACAAGGGCGCTCGCCGGAAGGACAATCTTCATCCATCCGACGAAGCGCGCATAGGCCGTGTCGCGGGTTGCGGCGACGCCTGGTCGCCGCCTTGAGGGGAATCGAGGGAAACGTGGCGTATCCTCAACCATCACACATCCGCGCGCAGGCAGTCGTGCAAACGCACGATGCCCACCGGTCGTCCCTCCTCGACGGCGAACAAGCTGGTGATCGACTTGGCGTTCATCAACCCGACCGCTTCGGCCGCAAGGGCTTGCGGGGAAATCGTCTTGGGTGAAGGTGTCATCACCTCGGTTGCCGTCTGACCCAGCAAGTTCGACTCCATGTGGCGCCTGAGGTCACCGTCGGTGATGATACCGAGAAGCTTGCCCTCCGCGCCGACCACACCAACGCAACCGAAAGTCTTTTCGGTCATGATCAATATGGCCTCGGACATGGCCGTGTCCAAGGTACACAGTGGCAGCTCGCCACCGACATGCATCAGTTCGCTCACCCGAAGCAACTTGCGGCCGAGTGTGCCGCCTGGATGAAAATCGCGAAAATGACTAGCCGTGAAGCCGTTGCGCTCGAGCAAGGCGACAGCAAGCGCATCGCCCAGGGCCAGCATCATCGTGGTCGAGGTCGTCGGCGCCAAGCCCATTGGACAGGCCTCGCCAACGTCCGGCAGAACGAGGGTCACATCGGCGGCCCCATCGAGGGGACTTCCGGCGCGCGCGGTGATGGCGATCAGGGGGATCGACCGCCGGCGGGTGTAGGCGATGATGTCCACCAGTTCCGGCGTCTTGCCGGAGTTCGACAAGGCGATCACGACATCGCCGGGGGCCACCATGCCGAGATCGCCATGGCTGGCCTCGCCCGGGTGGACGAACTGGGCCGGCATGCCGGTCGAGGCCAGGGTAGCGGCGATCTTGCGGGCGATGTGTCCGCTCTTGCCCATGCCCGAGACGACGACGCGGCCGGTGACCTCGGCCAATAGGTCGATAGCGGCGACAAAGCGCGCATCCAGGCCCCGGGCCAGGGCGGCGAGAGCCTCGCTTTCGCTGCTCAGCACGCGGCGGGCCGACGCAAGGTCGTCTTGAGCCTCGCTTGTCCGCTCCGTGGCCGCATGGCTTTTCTCGGTCATGCATGTACTCCTAACAATAAATACTCACCTTTGGCGGGCACTTGGCCCGGTGCGTGCCGTTCGTCCATCAAATGCCCGCTGGTCCGAAGCGCACGCGTCCGCACCTCAGGAATGGGCGAGGATATCCACGTCCGCCCAACCGGCCAGATCCAATTGGGCGCGCGCCGGCAGGAATTCGAAGCAGGCCTTCGCCAACTGACCACGGCCCTCGCGTTTCAGCATGCGGTCCAGCCTGTCCCGCAGCGCATGCAGGTAGAGCACATCGGAGGCTGCATAGGCGAGCTGCTCCTTGCTCAGTTTCCTCGCCCCCCAATCCGATGACTGTTGTTGTTTGGAGACGTCGACACCGAGCAGTTCCTTGCTGAGATCCTTGAGACCATGCTTGTCGGTATAGGTGCGCGCCAACTTGGAGGCGATCTTGGTGCAATAGACCGGCGCGCAAACAACGCCCAGGTGATGCTGAAGGGCCGCAAGATCAAAGCGCGCGAAGTGAAAAATCTTGGTCACGGCCGGATCGCCGAGCAGGGCTTTCAGGTTTGGTGCCTGGTAGTCATTCGCATCGAATTGCACCAGATGACAGACACTATCGCCGGCCGAAAGCTGCACCAGGCACAGCCGGTCGCGTCCCACGCGCAAGCCCATGGTCTCGCAGTCGACGGCAACGCTCTTTCCAAACGCAATGTCCTCCGGCAAATCGCCCGAGTGCAGGTGGATCTCCGGTTTGTTCAAGGATCCGATTTCCCTTGTGCGTGGGCCTTCGTGCGCGGGCGGCCGATCCGCCGACGCTCCGGATCCAAGATAGGAGGTCAATTGAGGCTGTCAACTTGAACCGGGTTCGGGCATAAACTATCGGCGCGGGACCGGGACGGCCTTTCGGCGCGGGACCGGGACGGCCAGAGTACACGGACGCGGTTCCTTTCGATTTCGATCCCTTCTAGAATGAGGGGCGAGCGGTACGCGGCAAGGCACGGGAACGAGGCATGACGGGGCTGGTTACGATATTCGGCGGGTCGGGTTTCATCGGCCGTTCGCTTGTGCAGCATCTGGCCCGTCGGGGTTGGCGCATTCGCGTGGCGGTTCGCCGCCCGGCGCAGGCCCGTTCCTTGCAGCCTTTGGGCGATGTCGGGCAAATCACCCCTATCCCGGCCAAAGTGCAGGACCCGGCAAC
>JBFELD010000169.1:0-5963 GCA_041552375.1 Kiloniellaceae bacterium
ATCCCGACTTCGCCAAACAGATACCCGGCGCCGCGGACGATCGCCGGTTCTGGGCCTGCGGCATTTCCCTGGTCGCCCACATGCGCTCGCCCCTGGTGCCGGCGGCACACATGAACACGCGCCACATCGTCACCGGCAAGTCCTGGTTCGGCGGCGGCGCCGACCTCACCCCGATGGTCTCGGACGAAACCGACAGCGCCGATTTTCATACCGCGTTCAAGAACGCCTGTGACGCCCACGACCCGGACTACTACCCGCGCTTCAAGGCTTGGTGCGACGAGTACTTCTATCTAAAACACCGCGAGGAGCCGCGCGGCATCGGCGGCATTTTCTATGACTATCTCGACAGTGGGGACTGGGAGGCCGATTTCGCCTTCACCCAGGACGTGGGGCGCGCCTTCCTTGGTATCTACCCCAAACTGGTCGAACGTCACTTCGAGAAGCCCTGGACCGAGGATCAGCGCCGTCACCAGCTCACCCGTCGCGGCCGCTACGTCGAGTTCAATCTACTTTACGACCGCGGCACGAAGTTCGGCTTGGAGACGGGGGGCAACGTCGAAGCCATCTTGATGTCGCTGCCGCCGATGGTGTCCTGGCCTTAGAGCCTACTCGGCCCCCGGCGGGCCGCCCCGTTCCCCCAAGCGCTCCCGCAATCGTTCGAGACAGGCCGCGCGGTCCGGGCGCCGCCCCTCGTCCAACCACCACTCTTCGATGTCCCGCAAGAGATCGCCCATCTCCGGGCCAGGTGCGATGCCTTCGGCGACGAGATCCTTGCCGGAAAGCGGAAAGGCGACCATGCGCCAATCTTCAATGTGCCGCATACGCTCTCGCCGCTCCGCCGCCGGAGGGGGCTCGTCTCTGCGCGACCACGCCAATAACTGAGCCCGCATCACCGTCGCGGACCCATGACCGTGGAGCAAACGTGTCAAGGTCGCGTCGGGCACCGCCTCGCCGAGGCTATCGGCCAGAGTATCGTGCAAGGATAGGCCGCGGATGTCTCGTGTGCTGAGCTTCAGCCTCGTCCCGGCCGAGGCGACCGTCTTTTGGCCAACCGCCAAGAGAGCGGAGAGCCGCAGTAAGGGATCACCGGCGGCATCCGTCCCGCACTCCAACCGCAGTAGTGATCCCAAGGCCCGTAAAGAGCCGGCCTCGGGCAGCGCCTGCGCCAACACAGCGGTCTCGACCATCGCCTCCAGGCAGGCGACCGGATCGGGAGCGGCCAAAAGTCGCAGCAACTCGTCACGCACCCGCTCCGCCGAGAGGCGCTTCAGACCAGGCGCCAGCTCATGTGCCGCGGCAAGCGCATCCCTGTCCATGGGGCCTGAGCCATAGTAGGCATGAAAGCGGAAGAACCGCAGCAGCCGCAGGTAATCCTCCTTGATGCGCTTGCGCGCATCGCCGACGAACCGCACCCGGCCCTTAGCGAGGTCCTCGGCCCCGCCGAAGGGGTCGTGTATGCGGCCGTCGGGCGTGAGCGAGATGGCATTCATCGTGAAGTCGCGGCGGGCGGCGTCAGCCGTCCAATCCTCCGTGAAGTCGACCTCGGCCCGCCGGCCATCCGTGCGCCGGTCGACCCTGAGCGTGGTGATCTCGATGTTTTCCTTGTGGGTTCCGACGACCGCTGTGACGGTGCCGTGCGAAAGGCCCGTGGGAACCACGCGCAGGCCGGCGCGCTCGAGCCGCTCGACCACCCTGTCGGGGCGCAGCGGGGTCGCCAAGTCGATATCCTTGATCGGGCGGCCCGCCAGGGCATCACGCACGCAGCCGCCAACGAAGCGCACCTCCTCACCCTCCTCGGTCAGGGCCGTGATGATGCGGCGGATCTCCGGACTGTGCATCCAGGACTGCGGGGCCAGGCGGTCGGGCGATGGCTCGGTCATTCGCCGGCCTCGGCGCGCGCCGGGTCGAGAACCTCCACCAGGTTGCCGAGCATCCCGGCCGTCGCGCCCCAGATGTAATAGTCCCCATAGGGATAAGCATAGAAGAACCGCTCGCGGCCCTTGAAGACGCGCGAGTGACGCTCCTTCGCCCCGGGCCGGAGGAAGAAGGCAAGAGGCACCTCGAAGACCTCGGCGACCTCGAAGCTGTCGAGCGCCAACTCGAAGGGCGGCCGCACCAGGCCGACTACCGGATGGACCTCGAAGCCGGTGCGCACGATGTAGGTATCGAGGCGACCGACCAGATTTACCTTGGCCGGGGGCAAGCCGATCTCTTCCTCCGTCTCCCTGAGCGCCGCGGCCTCGGGCGTTTCGTCGCCGGGATCGATGCGTCCGCCGGGAAAAGAGATCTGGCCCGCATGGTCGTGGAGGTGGTCCGTGCGGCGGGTCAACAGCACCTGAGGGCCATGCGTCCGGTCGACGATCGGCACCAACACCGCCGCTGCCGTCAGCTGCCGCCGCGGCTCGTAGAGTTCTGGCGAGAGGTCATGATCGCCGCGCACACGCCCGCTCGAGGCCGGGTCAAGGGGGGCCGTACGCCGGCCGGGGACGTCGGCGGCGGCAAATCGGGCAAGGACATCATCTATCCGCAACTGCGCGTCACCCTCCTCGTTCAAGTCGCGCTACCAAGGGTGAAATAGGCACCGCCGCTCCAAACGCCAAGCCGCCCACTTCCATCCTCCGCCTCCTCGGCGAACTCTACCAGGCTATAGAAGACGGGCCGCAGGATCAGCGCCTCCAAGCGGTCACGCACCAGAACATACGGACGCGGCGCGCCGGAGCCAGCCTCGGTTACCACCCGGATCGAATGGTCGGCGTCGGCCACGACCCACTCATCGAGATTGGTGCGAAAGCGGAGGATCTGATCGCGCCCGACGCCGCATCGCTCGACCTCCACCGCCGTGAAGGGGGCGTCCTCGACGACAATGCGGCCGGCCTCCACGGGCGTGCGCAACCAATAACTCCCATCCACATCGCGCCGCAGGACCGAGGCGAAGAGCTTGACCAAGGGTTTGCGGCCGATTGGCGCGCCTTCGTGAAACCAGGTCCCGTCGGCGGCGATCCGTATGTCCAGGTCCTCACCCGAGGGCAGATCACGGCCAATTGGCTGGTCAGGAGAGCCTTTAGTCCCTATCTTCTCGGTACGAGATCGTGGCTCGCCGCCGCGGTCGTTCATAACTTAGCTTGTCCTCATTTTTGCCCAGGAGTCTTTTTACCGTGACAACGTCCCCAAGCAGCGTTGCGGACATCGCCCCACCGGAGGAGATCGCCCGGCAGATCGAAAAGCTGGGCAGCTCCCTGAAGGCTGCGCGCAACAGCATTCACAGCATCATTTTCGGCCAAGAAGCCGTCGTAGATCAAACTCTTATCACGCTCCTTGCCGGCGGACACGCTCTTCTGATCGGCGTCCCGGGTCTGGCCAAGACCCGACTGGTAGAGACGCTGGGCACCGTGTTCGGCATGGAAGATCGGCGGATCCAGTGCACGCCGGACCTGATGCCGGCGGACATCCTTGGATCTGAAGTTCTGGAGGAAAGCGAGAGCGGACGCCGCTCCTTCCGGTTTCTCCAGGGCCCGGTATTCTGCCAATTGCTCATGGCCGACGAGGTCAACCGTGCGAGCCCGCGCACCCAATCGGCCCTCCTGCAGGCCATGCAGGAGCATCGGGTAACCGTGGCCGGCCAGGCGCGCGCGCTGCCCCAACCATTCCACGTGTTGGCAACCCAAAATCCGTTGGAACACGAGGGCACCTACCCCCTGCCCGAGGCTCAGCTCGACCGCTTTTTGATGGAGATCCAGGTCGGCTATCCGGACCTGGAAGCCGAACGGCAAATGCTGCTGGCAACCACTGGCGCCGACACCCCACAGGCCACGCAGACCATGACGCCAGAGGACCTGTTGGCGGCACAGCGGCTCGTACGCCATATTCCGGTCGGCGAATCCGTCGTCGAGGCTATCCTGGAGCTGGTGCGCCGCGGACGCCCCGACACCACGGACCTCGAAGAGGTACGCGACAACGTCGCCTGGGGGCCGGGCCCAAGAGCGTCTCAAGCGCTGATGCTGGGCGTGCGGGCCCGGGCGTTGATGGATGGTCGCCTGGCGCCCTCGATCGACGACATGGTGAGCCTGGCGCCGCCGATTTTGCGACATCGCATGGATTTGACCTTCGCCGCCCGGGCCGAGGGGGTCACCTTGGAAGGCTTGGTCCAGCGCCTGCTCGAGCCTTTCGCCTGACGCGAGACCATGACGAAGCCCACCGCATCTGCGCTCAGACACCGGGCGGAAGCGGCCGTCGGCCACCTGCCGCCGCTGCTCCTCGCGGCCGAGCGTATCGCGACGACGGTGGCGCAGGGCGTGCACGGGCGGCGTCGGGTCGGTCAGGGTGAGACCTTTTGGCAATTCCGGCGCTACCAGCCGGGAGACCCGACACCGACCATCGACTGGCGCCAATCCGGCAAGACCGATCACGTCTACGTTCGGCAAATGGAATGGGAGGCCGCGCAATCGCTCTGGCTGTGGTGCGACCGCTCCCCCTCCATGGCGTGGCGATCGGACAAAGCGCTGCCCAGCAAATACGAGCGTGCGGCCCTGCTGGCGCTCGCCTTGGCGGTGCTGCTGGTGCGCGGTGGCGAACGTGTGGCCGTGCTTGGCGCCGGTCACGCGCCGATGACCGGCCGAACCGCGCTTGATCGTCTGACCGTGATGTTCGACCAACGGAGCACAGCCAAGACGGCCGCCGACCCGCCGCCATATGTTTCGTTGCCGCGATTCGCGCATCTGGTTCTCATCAGTGATTTTCTCGTCCCGCTCGACGAGCTTCGCGGATCGCTGGAGAAATATGCCGCGCGCGGCGTCTCCGGGCACCTGCTCCAGGTCCTCGATCCGGCGGAAGAGACCCTGCCGTATCACGGCCGGGTGCGCTTCGAGGGGACCGAGGGTGAGCCCTCCTGGCTGCTGTCCCGAGCGGAAGGCGTGCGCAAGGACTACATCAAGCGCCTTGAGCGGCAGCGCGAGAGCCTGGCCGCCCTCAGTCGTTCGCTGGGATGGACGGTCTCCCATCACCGCAGCGACCACCCACCGGAAACGGCGCTGCTGGCGCTTTACATGAGCCTCGCGCAGAAGAGCGGGGGCTAAGCGTTATGCTCGACCTCGGCCTTATCGCCTTCGCCAATCCCTGGCTACTGTTGGGTCTCGCCTCCTTGCCCATCTTATGGCTGTTGCTGCGGGTCACGCCGCCGGCGCCCCGCCGTCAGATCTTTCCGGCCATTCGCTTGCTCGCCGGCCTCAAGGCGCGCGAGGAAACGCCGATCAGAACACCCTGGTGGCTGGTCCTCCTGCGCAGTGTGGCGATCGCCTTGGTTATCCTCGGCCTTGCCAGGCCCGTCCTCAATCCGGACGAACGGCTCTATGGGTCAGGACCGCTCATTCTGGTTCTTGACGATGGCTGGGCCGCGGCACGGGGGTGGTCGCGACGGATCGCGGCGGCGGAGCATCTGCTCGACCAGGCCGCGCGCGAGGGGCGCATGGCGGCCATCGTTACCACCGCGCCCCAGACCTCGGTAGCACAAGCGTCCGTCCTGTTGCCGGCGAGCGAGGCAAGACGATCGCTTGGCGGCCTGGAGCCCAAGCCTTGGCCGGTCGACCGCCTGGCCGCATTGGAACGAATCGAGGCGCTGGATTTCTCGGGCTCCGCCCACGTCGTCTGGCTGAGCGATGGCCAGCTCGGCTCGGCCGAGCCGCGCGAGCTGGTGACCTTCGCCGAGCGCTTGCAGAAATTGGGCCGCATTGATCTCTTGGACGACGGCGCCGGCGCCAGCGGGCGCCTGATCCTGCCGCCGGAGATACGCGGAGCGTCGCTGGCGCTTCGGGTCGAGCGAGCCGGCACCCAGGCACCGGAAAGCCTGCGCGTGCTGGGGATCGGCACCGACGGCGGCACGCTATCGGTCACGGATCTGACCTTCGAGGCCGCAGAGAGCCTTGCCGAGGGCGAGCTGAAGCTTCCCTCCGAGCTGCGCAACCGGATCG
>JBFELD010000170.1:0-5958 GCA_041552375.1 Kiloniellaceae bacterium
GCCGGCGAAGCCCTCGCGGCCACCTTCGGCGGTGGTCCCTTCGGTGACCTTCTTCGAATACCAGCCGATGCGGGTGTTGACGTCGGTGTTGTTCATGCCGCAGGCGCCGACCTCGATCAGCACGTCGCCGGGCCCCGGCTTGGGCACGGGTACGTCCTCGCGGTAGGCCAGCTTGTCAAGCCCACCGTGGCCCATCAGGACGACGGCGCGCATGGTTCGCGGCATGTCAGCCATCGCCGTCGAGCTCCGCGAAGACCTTCTTGGCGATACGATGACATTCGACGGCCGTGGGAACGCCACAATAGATGGCGATCTGGTTGATGATGGCCGCCAATTCCTCACGCGACACGCCGTTTTTCAAGGCGCCGCGGAAGTGCAGCTCCCACTCGTGCATGCGGTTCAGGGCCGCGATCATGGCGACGTTGAGCATGCTGCGCTGTTTGCGCTCGAGGGTCTCGTCGCCCCAGACCGCGCCCCAGCAATACTCGGTCAGCAGTTCCTGAAAACCTTGCGCGAACTCGCTGGCATTGGCGAGCGAGCGGTCCACGTAGTCCGCGCCCAGCACGTCCCGGCGAATTGCCAGACCTTTGTCGAAGCGGTCTTTGTCCATGGTTTGCCTTTCCTTTTTCAGCTCGATCCCTTTACCGCCCGGCAGGCGCCATCCAACGCCGCGATCGAGTCCTCCAGATCCTGGTTAGTGGCCACCGCCGAGACGAAGCGCCGCACCCCCGGCAGCACGTAGCAGCCGCGTCGCAGGAACTCGAGGTCGAGCGCGCGCATGGCATCGCCGTCGCTCTTCATGATATCGGTCTGGGTGACCGGCTCCTCAGTCATGAAGAGGAACTGCCAGAAGGAATTGCGCCCGGCCGCGATCGCCGGCAGGCCGTGGCGATCCAGCACCTCCTGCAAGGCCTTGGTGAGCGTAGCCGAGGTTTTGTTCAGAGCTTCATAGAAGCCCGGACGCTCCAGCACCTCCAGCGTCGCCAGGCCCGCGGCCGCTGCCACCGGGTTGCCGTGCAGCGTACCGTTGATGAAAGCGTAGTCGGACTGGCCCTTGCGGCGCGGGTTGACACAATCGATGACGTCCGCCCGGCCGGCAACGCAACCGAGCGGCCCGCCGCCACCGACGATCTTGCCATAGGTCGCGAGATCGGGGGTGACACCGAAGTACTCCTGCGCCCCGCCAAGCGCCAAGCGGAAGCCGGTCACCACCTCGTCGAAGATCAGGACCGCGCCGGTCTCGTCCGCGAGTTGGCGCAGGCCTTGCAAGAACTCCGGCTTGGCGAAAATGATGCGCTGGCAGCCCTCGACGATGATCGCCGCCAAATCGTCCTTGTGCTCCTCCGCGATCTGACGCACCGCCGCCAGGTCGTTATAGGGCGCCACCAGAACCAAGGGCTGCAAAACTTCGGGCACGCCGCCGCTGTCGGCCGGCGCGACCGGATAGTTGGCTGGCTTGGTCGGAAAGAGGCTGAAGGACGAGTAGTCATGATTGCCGTGGTAGGCGCCCTCGAACTTCAGCACCTTCTGCCGGCCGGTGAAGGCGCGGGCGATGCGCATGGCATAGAAGGTGGCCTCCGAGCCTGTGGTGGTGAAGGCCAGACGCTCGGCGCAGGGGATCAAGTCGACCAGCTTTTCCGAGAGCGCGATTGCCGCCTCGTTGAGGGTGCCAAAGAAATGCATCCCCTTGGCCGCTTGCCGCCCGACCGCCTCCAACACCTCCGGATGTCCGTGGCCGAGGATGTTGGCGCCGGCACCGCCGACATAGTCGATATACCAGCGCCCTTCGACCGAGCGCACCCGCGAGCCGCGCCCCTCCGCGATGACGAAGCGCACGTCCTCGGGCAGCGCGTAGCCGCCGAGACCGGCCCCTGGCAGGGACCGCTCGGCCACTCGATAAAGCGCGTCCTGCGCGTTCGTCTCTTGACGTTCTACTGTGTCGATGGAGGCCATATCTTCTCTCCCTTATCACTCTTACACGTCGGCGCGTGGGCGCTCGCTCCTCGGATCATAAACCGGCTCGCCGAGGACCCTCGCCGGGCGACGTTCGTCGAGCACCGCCACCTCCAATTCAGTGCCCGGCGCCGCGCTCTCCGGATTGACGTAGGCGAAGGCCAGGCTCTTCTTGATGTGGTGACCGTAGCCGCCCGAGCTTACCTGACCGACCGGCCGCCCGTCGCGGAAAACCGTCTCGCCGCCCAAGGGATCCGCATCGGCGCAATCCACATCCAGGTATACGCAGAGCCACGGCAAGGTTCCATCCTGGGAGGCCAGTGTCTTGTCCCGGCCGATGAAGTCGCCCTTGTCGAGCTTGACGAAGCGCATCACGTCGGCCTCGAGCAGTGTCACTTCGTTAGTCAGCTCGGAAGCGCCCTTGAAGCCCTTTTCCAGACGCAGGGCATTTAGGGTGTAAGAACCGAAATCCTCGATGCCATAGGCCGTGCCCGCCTCCTGCAAGGCCGCATAGACCCGCGGCATGTCGGCCATCGGCAGGTGCAGCTCCCAGCCCAATTCGCCGACGTAGGAGACCCGCAAGGCGCGCAGCGGCGCACCCGCCACCTCGATCTCGCGGGCGCGCAGCCAGGGGAAGTTCTCATTGTCGAGCGGCGCCTGCGTGAGCTGACGGAGCACCTCGCGCGAACGCGGCCCGGCAAGCACAAGGCAGCCATAGTCGTCGGACAGGTCCTCGACCTCGACCGCCTCGCCATCCCGGCGGTGCTGAACCAGCCAGTCGCGGACCTTCACTTGAGAAAAGGCCGCGCACATCAGATAGAAGCGATCGTCCGCGAGACGGGCCAAGGTAACCTCCGCCTCGATGGTCCCGGCCTCGTTCAAGATGTGGCTGAGCACGATGCCGCCGATGCGGCGCGGTACGCGGTTGGCGATCATGCGCTCCAGGAAGGGCTCGGCCTCGGGCCCCGCAACGTCGATCTTGGCGAAAGCCGAGAGGTCCATGACGGCGACGCGCTCGCGCACCGCCTGGCATTCCTTGGCGACGGCGGCGAACCAGGGTGCGCGGCGGAAGGCATGCACGTCCTCCTGCGCCATGCCGTCGCGGGCGAACCAGCGCGGCCGCTCCCAGCCGAAGATCTCCTCGAAGATGGCGCCCTTGTCCCTCAAGGTATCGTAAAGCGTGCTGGTCTTCACCGGGCGGCCGGCAAGACGATTACGGCCGGGAAAGGGGATCTCGTGGCGCAGGAGATAGTCTTCCTTCGCCTTGATGACTTGATAGGTCTGGTCGGCATAGGGTCCGTAGCGGCGCGGATCGAAGTCGCGCATATTGATCTCGGCCGTGCCGTGAACCATCCACTGCGCCAGGTACTTGCCCGCCCCGGGGCCCCAGGCGATGCCGACCTGTGAGCCGGAGCAGCACCAGAAATTCCGCAGGCCCGGCGCCGGGCCCAACAGCATGTTGCCGTCGGGCGGATGGGTGATGGCGCCGTGGACCACCCGCTTGATGCCCAGCTCGGCCAGGATCGGCATGCGCTCGAAAGCGTTGACGAGCCAGGGTTCGATGCGGTCGAAGTCGGCCTCGAACAATTCGTGCTCGGCCTCCCAGGGCGTGCCCTCCTCCCAGACGCTGCGCGGGTTGGCCTTCTCGTAGATGCCGATCAGGCCGGACTTCTGCTCCATGCGGATGTAGCCGGAGACCAACCGGTCGTCGCGCACTACGGGGAGCTCTTTTTCCAGCGCGAGGAACTGCGGGACCGTGTCGGTCACCAGGTAGTGATGGGTCATGCAGGTGATCGGCAGGTCGAGCCCGACCCAGGCGCCGATCTGGCGCGCATAGGTGCCGCCAGCGTTGACCACGTGCTCGCAGAGCACTTCGCCCTTGTCGGTAAGCACGCGCCACCCGCCATCCTCGAGGGGCTCGATACCGGTGACCCGTGTCTGTCGCGCAGCCGTCGCCCCCATCTCGCGGGCGCCCTTGGCCAGCGCGAAGGTGGCGCCCGCCGGGTCGACGTGACCGTCGTCGGGCGTGTGCAGCGCCGCAAGCACGCCATCGAGGTTATAGAAAGGGTGGAGCTCGGCGATCCTCTCCGGCCCGACGATCTCCATGGCGTAGCCGAGACCGTGGCCAAGCGAGCGTGTGTACTTGAGCCAATCCAGCTCGTCCTCGTTATAGGCAAGGCGCAGGCTGCCGCAACCGTGCCAAGTCGCCGACTGGCCGGTCATGGCCTCCAACTGGGGATAGAGCTCGACCGCGTAGCCGGCCATCTTGGCCAGGCCCCAGTGCGAGACCGAGTGGGTCACCTGGCCCGCCGCATGCCAAGTCGAGCCGGAAGTCAGCTCCGCCTTTTCCAACAACAGGCAATCCCTCCACCCCTCCTTGGCGAGGTGATAGAGGAGGCTCGTCCCCATGATGCCGCCGCCGACGATCACCACCCTGGCCTCTGAGAGCATGGTCTTCCCCCGCAGTTGTCCGGGACCGCCCCCACAGCGTGCGGCCTTCGCATTGGATGATTTATCTGTTCCTTCGTCAAGAAAATTATGTACACTTGTACCATAACTTCATGAGACCTATCGACCTCGACAAGGGCGGCAACGGGGGACCCGAACGGTGTTGACCTGTGAGACGACGCAAGAGGCGCTCAACCACTTGAGCGCGATTTACGAAAGCTTGAGCCCGCAGTTGCGGCGCGCGGCCGACTACGTTCTCGACAATCCCAACGAGGTCGGCCTCAATTCCATGCGCCAGGTGGCGCAGGCCGCGGAGGTCAAGCCCAACACCCTCGTCCGCATGGCCAAGGCGGCGGGCTTTCCAGGCTATCAAGCCTTCCGGGCCCCCTTCCGCGACGACTTGCGCAGGGGCATGGAGACCTTCCCGGACCGGGCCCGCTGGCTGCAGTCGATCGCCCAGGGGGGCAGCCACGGCCAGCTCTTCAGTCAGATGGCGGCGGCCAGCCTGACCAATTTGGAGCAGCTTTTCTCCGGCACCGGCGGCGCGGAGGTGAAGGCGGCGGCCGATCTCATCGTCGGCGCCCGCACGGCCTATGTCCTGGGCGTCGGCGTCGGTCACGCGCTCGCCCACTCCTTCTGGTATGTGGCTCGCATGGCCCTCGACAATCTGGTCCACGTGCCGCGGCCGGGCAACCTGCCGATCGACGACCTCGCGCGCATCGGCAGGCGGGACGTCCTACTGGCCATGACCTTCAACCCTTATCGGCGCGAGGTGGTGGATGCCGTACGTCTGGCCAAGCGGCGCGGCGCCAGCGTCGTGGCAATCAGCGACAGCCGCAGCGCGCCGATCGCGATCGCCGCCGACCATGTCTTCGTCGTACCGACCACGACGCCCCAGTTCTTCACCTCATCGGCGGCGGTGATGGTGCTGCTCGAGACACTGATCGCGTTCATGGTGGCGGACGCCAAGCGCGGCGTCGTCGCCAACATCGAGGCCTTTCATCGTGAGCGGGACGAGGCGGGGGTCTACTGGCGCGCCGACTGACGGCATCGGCGGCGGCGAGGTTGCGTTCAATTCTGGAACATTTGTACCATATCGCATTTTATTTGGTACGATGCGCGATAACTGCTATTTTATCCGGCGGCTGTAGACACTTCCGAGGGATGGCGCTGTCATGGCAAAGGCTACGCGGGCTCGGCAAGCGGCCGACGCGGCGATGAGCGGTGAGCCGATCTTCGCGCTGGAGGCCCATTACTACACGGATCCGGCGCAGTTCGAGGTGGAGAAGGAAAAGGTATTCTACCGAACTTGGCAGTATGCCGGGCATATCTCGCAGCTTCGCCGCGCCGGCGACTTTTTCACCTTTGAGATCTGCGACCAGAGCCTCTTCACCATCAAGGGCCGCGACGGCGAGATCCGGACCTTCTACAATGTCTGCATGCACCGGGCGCACGAGCTGCTGGCCGGGGCCGGCAACACCCAGATGGTGACCTGCCCCTACCATGCCTGGAGCTATGGGCTCGACGGGAAGTTCCGCCGCGCCCCGAACCAGGAGA
>JBFELD010000171.1:0-5954 GCA_041552375.1 Kiloniellaceae bacterium
ATTCCGACAATCTGATCGTCATGAACTTCCCGGACGAGCGCGTCCTCTTCGCGGTCGATATCGTGACCGTAAAGCGCATGCCCTATAAAAATCTAAGCGACTCCTACTTTCCGGGCTGGATCGATGCGCTGAAGCGAATCGAGGCGATCGACTTCGATGTGTTGGCACCCGGCCACGGCGTTCTCGGCGACAAGTCCGACGTCACCGCGCATAGGCATTATCTGGAAGCCCTGCACGCCGAGGTTCTGGCCGCCGCGCGCGAAGGCAAGAGCCTGGAGGAGATGCAGGCCTCGATCCGTCTCGACGACTACAAGGACTGGGGCCAGTACGAGGCTTGGCTGCCGCTCAACATCGAGGGCCTTTACAATCGGATCTCCTTGCAGCGTCGTGGCAATTAGCTATTTCCAAGCCTCTCCAGTTTTGTAGATCGCCTTTGGTGACTGCAACCTGAGAACGCAATGTAGCGTTGCCTTTGTGCCTCGGTAGATTAATGTGAGCCCAGCCGGCTGGCCGATATTCGGCCATCAGCGCGCGGCGCCGGGGCAAGCATTGATGACCGCAAACCACCTCACGTTTCGCCAATTGATTGCACCGATCGATGGCGATGTGTTCCTGCGCGACCACTACCGCCGCCGGCCACTCCACATTCCCGGTGCCGAGGACAAACTGTCCGGCTTGTTCTCGTGGAATGACCTCAACAACATCCTCGCGATGAGCACGATCTGGAGCGATGCGACGCTGGAGCTGGCCATCGACGGAAAGCGGATCCCGCCGGGCGCCTACTGCTACGAGGGGACGACACGCGACAACGACCGCGGGCAGATGCCGGACTACCACCGGGTGCACCGCCATCTCGAAAGAGGGGCCACGCTGGCCCTCAATCAGATCGCACGCCTGACGCCTGACCTGCGCGCCGTCGCGCAGTCCCTGGAAGCGGTCTTCGGCGCGCCGGCCCACGCGGTCGCCTTCGTATCCTTCGAGAGCGTCGCCGGCTACTTCTCTCATTTCGACACGACCAACGCCTTCGCCTGCCACATCGCCGGGCGTAAGATCTGGCGCGTCTACAAAGGCCGCCATGACAATGCCAGCGGGCATCCCCACGGACACGGCAGCGCAATGACGCGCGAGCAACACGCCGAGGCACGCGGCGAGGTCCTGATGGAAGTCGAGATGACGCCGGGAGACGTGCTCTATATCCCCCACGGGCAGTATCACGACGCCATCGCGACCAGCGAGGCCTCGCTTCACATCACCTTCGGCGTTCGCCATATGGTGGTGCAGGATTTCCTCAACAGGCTGCTGCCGGACCTATCGGGCGACCCATTCTTTCGCGCTCATCTTCCGGCCTATGACGACGCCGCGGGCCGGCAAAAAGTGGGTGAAGGCATTGCCGCCAGGCTGGGACAGGTGCTGGCCGATCAGAATGTGCTCACCGGTCTTGGCGACTTTCTGCAAGGCAAGGCCTTCGAGCGGGAAAGCGCCTTTCAGTTTCCGGACCGCGGTCGGGCGCCCACCTACCGGGTGCGCTGGCCTGGACGCCGGCTGGAGCAAAGAGGGCAGGAGGGCTGCCGCCTGACCGCTTCAGGTGGCACCTGTCTGGCCACCCTGGACGGGATTCGGGGGGACGTCGCCACTTGGGTCTATGAGCGCGATATGTTTCAGCTTGGCGAGATGCTGGCAGCGTTTTCGGACCAGGATCCGGATGGTCTTCAATCCGTCATCGGCGAGCTGGAGGATGCCGGGCTGCTCGAGCGATTGTAAGACGGCTGGCGGTGGGGGAGGGATTCGAACCCCCGGACCGGGCTACCGGCCAACGGTTTTCAAGACCGCCGCATTCGACCACTCTGCCACCCCACCGGCCCTTGATTTCAACTGCTTAACAAATCGCCCACAGCCGCAAAAGCGTAAATGGCACCCGTTGACAGCAAATTTCTGGACTTCCGCCTTTGCGCGCGAGCGGCGGGATCAGTTCCGCATTGACACCCATGATCATCGCAGTGGAGATGTATCCTCTATAGCACACAACGATCGAGGGGTGCCTTGGACCTGTCCCAAATCGAACCGATATTCCGGCAAGACGAGGCCGTGCAAGCCGCGTTGCTCGATCTCAACAACGCCAATGCCCGCGAAACGTCCCTGCTGACGTCTCTGAGCTGGCATAGCCTGATCCGCGAGGCCTTCTCCGCGACTTGCGTGCCAGGTCCCGGGGCGCTGCTGATCGCGTTCGATCAAGATGCCGATTATCACAGTCCCAATTTCAAATGGTTTCACGGCCGGTTTTCGCGCTTCGTCTATGTCGATAGGATCATCGTCGCCCAGACCCACCGCGGCCAAGGCTTGGCCGGCGATCTGTATTGGGATCTGTTCGAGCGCGCCCGCGCGGCGGACCATGACCGGATCGTGTGCGAGGTCAACCTCGTCCCTCCCAACCCGGGATCCGACGCCTTTCACGCCCGAATGGGTTTTACGGAAGTCGGTCGCGCCACTCTGGACAATGCCGGCAAGACGGTCCGATATCTCGAAAAACACCTGTAAGGATCGCGCGCTCATGCCGGGGCCCAAGGGCGCCGTCGAGGCGCGTAGCCTCCAAACCTTCAAGCTCACTTACACAACCGGTCGCTATGGCCTTGGTGATACCGGCTCGATACGCATCGTGTTTCGCGTCACGGCGGACGGGGGCAAGCTATCCGGGCGCCTCCCAACTCGGGGCCTATAGTGGGCTCACCTGCTTTCTGTTGGACGGACTGACGCGGGACGATCTGTTCGATTGCCTCAAGTGCCGGACACCAGGGATCGAGAAAGGTGCTTTGTTCGTCCTTGATTTACCAAGCTTTGGTAACCCCGTGATGCTAACTTGAGCCCGCCCGGTCGCACGGGCAGATAAGAGCCTGTCACCGCGAAAAGTGGAGGAACGTAAGGACCATGGGTGCATTCAAGGAGCCTCATGGGGGCGTCTTAAAAGAGCTTTATCTTGGGGAATCGGCGGCTGAGGAAGAGAAGGCCAAGGCGCAGGACTATCCGTCATGGGACCTTACGGAGCGACAGCTCTGTGATATCGAGCTGCTGTTGAACGGCGCCTTCTCGCCGTTGGACGGATTCCTCAACCGGCAAGAATACGAAGGTGTCATCACCGAGATGCGTCTGCCGTCGGGGCTTCTCTGGCCAATCCCCGTCACGCTCGACGTCGATCCGAAATTCGCCGAGAGCGTCAGCGAAGGCGACACCATCGCCTTGCGCGACCGGGAAGGCATGATCGTCTCGACCCTTGAAATCAAGGACATCTGGACAGCGGACAAGGCCCTCGAGGCAGCCTCGATTTTCGGAACCGAGGACGAAGCGCATCCCGGCGTCGACTATCTCTTCAACCACGCGCTCTCCGTCTATATCGGCGGGAAGCTCAGAGGGATCGAGCCCCCAATTCATTATGATTTCAGGCTGTTACGGGATTCGCCTTCCGAACTTCGCGGACGCTTCAGAAAGCTTGGCTGGCGCAAGGTCGTGGCCTTTCACACGCACAATCCCATGCATCGAGCACACCAGGAACTAACGTTTCGCGCGGCTCGGGAGCAAGAGGCAAACCTCCTCATTCACCCCGTTGTCGGCATGACTAGGCCGGGCGACGTCGATCACTTCACGCGGGTGCGCTGTTACGAGCATATCCTCGAGCGCTATCCCGAACAGACGACGACGCTAAGCATTCTCAATCTCGCCATGCGCATGGCCGGACCCAAGGAAGCGCTGTGGCACGGCATCATCCGCAAGAACTTCGGCTGCACGCATCTCATCATCGGACGAGACCACGCCGGGCCGGGGAAGGGACCGGGCGACAAACCCTTCTACCCGCCATATGAGGCGCAGGAGCTTTTCGAAAAGCACGGCGCGGAGCTCGACATCACGATGGTTCCCTTTCAGCATCCGGTCTATGTCGAGGACAAGGCACAGTATCTGCCGGTCGACGAAACGACACCGGATATGAAAATCCGGACCATGACCGAGACCGAGTTCCGCCGCCGTCTGCGAGAGGGCCTGGATATCCCCGAATGGTACTCCTACCCGGAGATCATCGACGAGCTGAGCAAGATGTACCCGCCGCGGCACCGGCAGGGCTTCACCGTTTTTTTCACGGGCCTCTCCGGCGCCGGAAAATCGACGATCGCCAACGCTCTGCTCGTCAAGCTGCTAGAGATCGGCGACAGAAACGTGACGCTTTTGGACGGAGACGTGGTCCGCAAACATCTGTCCAGCGAGTTGGGCTTTTCACGCGAGCACCGAGATCTCAATATCCTGCGCATCGGCTTCGTCGCCTCCGAAATCGCAAAGAATGGCGGGATTGCCATCTGCGCGCCGATCGCTCCCTACCGCGCGACCCGGCGCAGGGTTCGTGAGATGATCGAGGCCTCGGGGGGCTTCGTGGAGGTTCATGTATCGACGCCCTTGGACGTCTGTGAGAGCCGGGACCGCAAGGGTCTTTATGCGAAGGCGCGCGCCGGTACTTTGAAAGGGTTCACCGGTATCGACGACCCCTATGAGGAGCCGGAAAGAGCCGAGGTCGTCATCGATACGCTAGAGCTCGCACCTCAGCTGGCAGCGCAGCGGATCCTTGTTAAGCTGGAAGGTATGGGCTTCATCCGATAGCGCGGCTTCGCCTCGGTTTTCAACGACGACGGTTGGGTGGCGCCATTGCCGTGGGAAGGACGGTTCATGCGACGCACCTTCACCGCGCTGCGCGGCGACTAGTACTGCGCCGCGTCATGGGGATCGTCGCGACCTTATCATCCTCGCTTTCCTCGAAGCCCCAGCAATCGCGGATGAGGTAGAGCGGGCGGCGTTTGACCTCGACGAACATGCGCGCGATGTACTCGCCCAGGACGCCGAGGCTCACCATGATCATGCCATTGAAGAGCTGGATCACCGACAAGAGCGAGGCGTAGCCCGGCACGTCGACACCGAAGAGGATCGTGCGCACGATGACATAAACCATGTATCCGGCGGCGCCCAGCGCACAGGCGGTGCCGACGTAGCTCCAGATACGCAACGGGAAGGAGCTGAAGGAGGTGATGCCCTCGATAGCGAAATTCCAGAGCGACCAGACCCGCCACTTGCTTTCTCCTGCCGTTCTGGCATCGCGGGCGTAGGTTATCGTCACTTGCTTGAAGCCGAGCCAGGCGAAGATGCCCTTCATGAAACGCGTGCGCTCGGGCAGGGAGGCCAGCGCCTCGACCACCCGACGGTCGAGGAGCCGGAAGTCGCCCACGTCCTGTGGGATCGGAACCTCTGAGAGCCGACCGATCAGACGGTAGAAAAGCCGCGCGCTGACCCGTTTGAACAGGGTGTCGCTGGATCGATCCTGACGCTGGGCCAGGACCATGTCGTATCCCTCGCGCCACTTGGCAACGAGCTGCGGGATGACCTCGGGCGGGTCCTGCAGATCGGCATCGATCGGGATGACCGCCGCGCCGCTCGCATGCTCGAGGCCGGCGGTCAGCGCCAGCTCCTTTCCGAAGTTGCGCGACAGATCGATGATCTTGATCCGATTGTCGGCCTCGCGAGCGTCTATGAGAAACTCAAGGGTGGCATCGACGCTGCCGTCATTGATGCACACGATCTCATAATCGACCGCCATCTCGTCGAGCACCGGCACCACGGCCTCGAAAAATGCACCGATGACCTCGGCTTCGTTATTCATCGGCACGACGAGGCTGATCTCGACGGGAGAGGCTTGGAGTCGGGGCATCTGATCGTTCGGCTCGCTATCCATTGGCAGAACCTCTATCTCGTAACGGATAAGGTTCGGTTAGGATCGACTCCCGAATTTCGCCCTGCCACCCGGCTGCGGCCGGCGGCGGCGGTGCGGGTGACAGGGGTCGGGTGCGGTCTCATTGTCGGGGTCCAAACTTTCACCGTTTCTCAAGCGAACCGCGCGGTAGGGGTCCCGCGGACGCGGCGCGTTGAGG
>JBFELD010000172.1:0-5943 GCA_041552375.1 Kiloniellaceae bacterium
CGGCGGTGGCGGCAAAGGGGACGGCAGTGCGGTCGCGTCTATTCCCGCCCATCAGGGCCGTGATGTTACGACCGACGATGCGGAGCCTTTGGTGGTCCGGATCCCAGCGGAAGCGGTTACCAAGCCGCAGATACTCTTCGACCCCAGCGAAGTGGAGGCTCATCGCTCCGAACTTCCGTCGGGCAGCGCTGCAGAGGCTGGACTCCCAGGATCGGGCGAACCACATCCAACGATCCTGAAGCTGCGTGAGGCGGCAGACCTTGGGGATGCGGAGTCACAATTCCGTCTCGGTGACGCCTACGACTTGGGAAAGCTCGTCGAGCGCGACCCGATGTGGGCGGCTCGCTGGTATGGGCGCGCGGCCTACCGTGGCCATAAGGAAGCGCAGTACCGCTATGCCCGTTTCAAGATGGCCGGCTCGGATAATCAAGAGGAGGTGGCCGAGGCCTACCGTTGGTCCACGCTTGCCGCAAGACAGGGGCATAGCGAGGCCGAGGCGATCAGGGTCCGTCTGGAGCTGAGCCTTGGCATCGATGTGCTCTACCGGGAAAGGGCCTGGGCAGATACCTTCATGCCCGAAAACGCTGTCTTTCTCTCGGATCCGCCGACCGTGGCTTACTTGCAAGAGAAGCTGAACCAGTTCGGCTACGACCCCGGTCCAGCCGATGGCTCCATAGGCCCTCAGACCAAGACGGCGCTCTTGGCCTATCAATCCGACCAGGGGATTGCGGAAACGGGAAGCCTTACGGCGGCACTTATCGAGAAGATGCGTGCCAAGACCCTGCCGGATAGCGTGCAAGCGGCCAGTAGCACCGATGAACCCGAGGCCAAGGCGAAGAAGCGCGAGCGTTTCGGGCTCTATTAACGCGGCGCTATCATCTCGGGTCCCGGCGGAGCCTCGCTTAGCTGGCACCAAGAACCGGGCCGGGATTAGCGCGACTATTCATTGTCGCTGATCTCGGCTCCGGCACCCCGTGCGCGCGATTGGGCGCTGGCCGGAACCAAGGCGCGCATGCCCTGCACCTTCAAGGCGGTCCAGGTCTCATCGGCGACGTCAACGCCTCGTTCCAGTGCCGCTGTGTAGCGCCGTGCCAACTCATCAGCCGAAACGGCGACCGGAAGAGAGGGGCCCGCGGGCACACCATGGGACTTATGACCACACAGGATCGAGAGCGATACCGGGTTTGAGTCGAGAAGGCCGCGCTCGTCTCCCAGCATGGAAGGACCGTCGGCACCGACCCGTGCGCCCGCCGCAGCCGAGGCGTCGCCAGCTCGCCAGGAAAGCTCTAAGGTCCAACCACGGCGTGCGTAGCCGAGCGCGATCGGGAACAGAAACAACGGATCTGTCAGCCGCTCCACTTCAACCGCCACCGGTTCGCCGAAGCGCGCGGCCACCGCAAGCACTTGATCGATCAGGTTACCAGCAAGATAAACTCCGGAACGCCCCAGTGCATCGAAGTGGTGGACCCCGCCCTGAGCAGACCTCGCCCGCAGCTCCGTTGCCCTAGGATCGTTCTGCCAACGGTCCAGCGCCGAGATCAGGGGCGCGAGCACCGGAAAATCCCGGGCGACGAACCACGTGGCCGCGGCGGCTGCGTCCTCGTCGACACCGGGCGGCGCCCCGCTCCCCGCCATCGCCCGCAGGCACCATTGCTCGATCTCGTTGAGGGTGACGATCATGCGGGCGACCGTTGGCCTTCTCCGGCGTGGTGGAGAAACACCGGAAAGGCCCAATCATCCGCATCCTCCGAGCCGAGCTTGGCAAAGCAGGGGGCGCCCTGATACATGGTGATGCGGGTCCAGCGGTCGGATTTCGGATCGAACTTGATCGCCCCGAACATGGAGAGCTTGCAGCGCAACAGATCGACCGCGATGGTGTCCGCGCCGAGTAGATTGTCGCGGATCTCCGCATAGGGATGCCGCGCCAGACCCTGGACGCGGCGGACGGTCCGGCGATGCCCCGGATGGCGCATCAGGAACCCGGCGACCGGGCTTTCGGGGTCCGCGTCAGGAGTTTCGGTTAGAGCTTCGTGAAGTCGTTTCACCTCGCGTCCGATCCCGAGCCGCAGCTCACGCTCGGCCCCCGGCTCCTCGCCGCGCACGCCCAGGCGAGGCTCCAGCTTCTCCTCTGAGACATACCAGAAGAAGTGCTGTGCCTCTTCCTCCGCATAGTCGGTATCGAGGGCCCAGGCGTAGTTGTCCTTGACCAGGCGCATAAGCGCACCGATTGACATCGTGGGATCGAGATCGAGGTCCTCCTCGGCAGCCATGGTGTCTTCCAAATTGTCGACGACATCGCCGTGGGGCTCGAGTATCAGGCTGTTGATCAGTTCCTGGCCTTCAATGGACAAGCGCTCCGCAGCACGGTCGAGGATCGCGCGCCAAGGGTGGGGCGCATCCGGCAAGCAACCTTCCTGCCCCGCAACCCAGTCCGCAAAGCCGGGCATTTCCGCTCGTAGCACCAGGATGCGCTCCATCTGCCGGCGGTCCGCCGTCTGCCATTCCTCCAGGTGCCGAATGGCCCGCACGAGAAGAGCGCGAAAACGCGCGATCTGCGCCGGCGCTGCCCGTGTCACACCCCGGACCCTGGCGATGGCGGTCTCGCGCGCCGTAATCCAGCGGTCGATCAGCCGCGGATGGCCGATCAGAAAGGGCGCCATGCCGAGGCCGGTGGCATTGCCGATGCCGAGCATGCACCGGCTGGCATCGCTCAAGGGCACCGTAGTGTTAGGTGCGCGCACACGGGCAAGGTGCTCGACCAGATCGAAGGTGAACTCGCGGATCAGGTAGACCGCCAGCATCTCCGCCTTGAAGGGTCGAGAGAAGAGCCCGCTGCCAAAAGTGTGGGCGAGATCGGAAAGGCCGTACTTGCCGTTGCCGTAAACCGCGGTCGTTCGCATGAGGTAGCCGACCTCTACCAGTCGCTCGGGCTCGGGCTGCTTGCCCGCGGCGAGGCAATCCCGCGCGTGGTCGAAGAGGCGCACACTCTTGTTGGCGCGGCTGAGTACGAACTCGCTGGGGCTACAGCGGCCGGCCTCCTGCTTGGGAACACCAGCTTGCAAACGCGCGATGGTCTCGGGCGTCGGCTCAGCGATGGTCAGAGCGAAGGTCGCGTCCCACTTTTCGGCGATCACACGATCGGTGCGCTCTTCGGGAGCCAGCTCATGGCCGAAGGCGACGAGGAACAAAGACCCCTTCGGCGTGGCGACGCGATAGACAGCATGGCCGACGCCCTTGTCGTCCAGCTCGAACCGCTCGCGGGTCAGAGCCCATCTCTCGCGGGCAATACGGCGCAACAGAGAGCGCATGAAGCTCAAGCGGGTTGGGAAGAAGCTGCCAAGCCGCTCCAGATGCATGATGTCGTCCGGAGGCCTTAGGTCGAGCGCTTCACCGTCCGCGCACTCGATAGACGTCGCCGTCATGTCTCCTCCATAGCCGGCGCGGGGCCGAAGGACCGCTCGAAAAAAGCAAGCCAATTCTCGCCCATGATCTGGCGCACCTCCTCCTCGCCGAAACCGACGATGCGAAGGCCTTCGGCCACATTGCCAAAATCCCGGTTGTCGCGGAACCAATCCGGCTGCGTCGGAAAGCCCGCCGCCCCCTTGGCCCCTTCCCCAAAATCGAGCGTCCGGGTCCAGGTGCCGTTGCGCATCCACTCGACAACGGCGTCGGGTTGGTCCTGACAAAGGTCAGAGCCAAGACCGATATGATCGATACCCATCAGCTCGGCAGCGCGGGCAACCATCTCGCAGAAGTCCTCCAGGCGGCAATCGGTTTTGTCCTTGAGGTGGTGCGGATAGAGGCTGAAGCCAAGCATACCTCCGCTTTCGCCGAGCGCTCTTAGAACCTCGTCCGACTTGTTGCGCAAGGCCGGCGCCCAAAAGGCCGGGTTGGCGTGTGTGATGGCGATCGGCCGCTCGGAAATCTCGATCGCCTCAAGCGTCGATCGCTCGGCACTGTGCGACATGTCGATCACCAGGCCGACCCGGTTCATCTCGCGGATCGCCTCTCGGCCCATTCGCGTGATGCCCGGGTCCTCGGCCTCGTAGCACCCCGTCGCCAGGAGGCTTTGGTTGTTGTAACTAAGCTGCATGAAGCGCAGGCCGAGATCGTGCAAGACCTCGACAAGGCCGATGTGATCTTCGATCGGTGAGCAGTTCTGAGCGCCGAAGACGATGCCCGTCTTGCCCTCACGCTGTGCGCGGCGCAGGTCGTCGGCGTCACGCACCGGCATGATGAGATCACCGAAGGCCTGAAAGCGCCGCTGCCATTCGATGACGCGATCGACGGTCTCGCGAAAATCCTCCCAGTAGGCGATGGTGACGTGGACGGCGCCGACGCCGCCTTCACGCATCTGTCGAAAGATGCGCTCGGACCAATTGCAGTACTGCAAACCGTCGACGATCAACATCGCTACCGCCTTCCCCCTCTTCGAGCCCCGGATAGCTAGATTGCGCCGGGGCGAACATAGGCCGTTTTGACCAGGGTGTAGAATTCTCGCGCGTAACTTCCCTGCTCGCGCGGGCCATAGCTGGAGGCCTTTCGTCCACCGAAGGGCACATGATAGTCGGTGCCGGCGGTCGGCAAATTGACCATGACCGTTCCGGCCTGGGCATTGCGCTTGAAGTGGCTGGCATGGGCCAGTGACGACGTGATGATCCCGGACGTCAGTCCAAACTCCGTATCGTTGGCCGTAACCAGAGCCTCCTCGTAATCGCGTACCCGGATGACGGCCCCGATCGGCCCGAAAATCTCCTCCCGGCAGATACGCATTTCGTTGTGGGTTTCGGTGAAAAGCGCCGGCGCCATGAAGTGGCCGCGGGTCTCGCGTTCCAAGCACTGCCCGCCGGTGATCAGCTTGGCACCTTCCGCCTTGCCGATGTCGAGGTACTTCAGGTTCTGCGCGAGCTGGCTTTCGTCCACGACCGGCCCGATCGTGGTCCCCTCTTTGAGGGCGTGATCGACCTTTAGGCTCTGCATGCGCGTGATCATGGCATCGACGAAACGGTCGTGAATGCCCTCGGTGACGATCAGCCGCGAGCTTGCCGTGCAACGTTGCCCCGTGGCGAAGAAAGCGCCGTTCACCGCCGCCTCCACGGCGATATCGAGGTCAGCATCATCGAGCACGATCAGCGGGTTCTTACCGCCCATCTCGAGCTGCACGCGGGCCATGCGCTCGACGGCCCGCGCCGCGACGTGCCGACCCGTCTCGACGGAACCGGTGAAGGTTACGCCATCGACCTCCGGCGAGGTTAGAATGGTCTCTCCGGCTTCGCGACCGCGGCCCATAACCATGTTGAAGGCACCCTCCGGCAGGCCGCTACGGCTGATGATCTCGGCCAGAGCCCAGGCGCTGCCGGGAACCAGCTCCGCCGGCTTGAAGATCACGCAGTTGCCGTAGGCGAGCGCCGGCGCGATCTTCCATGCGGGGATCGCTGTTGGAAAGTTCCAGGGCGTGATGATGCCGACGACGCCGAGCGGTTCGCGGCGAACGTCGACCTCGATGCCAGGGCGCACCGAGTCGGCGACGTCGCCGATCTGGCGCAGGACCTCGGCCGCGTAGTAACGGAAGAACTGCCCCGAGCGGCCAACCTCGCCCATGCCCTCGGCCAAGGTCTTGCCCTCCTCACGCGCAAGCAGGCGTCCGATCTCCTCCTTGCGGGCGATCAACTCGGCGCCGATGCGATCGAGGACCTCCGCACGCTTTTCCAGACCGCTCGCCGCCCAAACCGGAAAAGCCGACCGCGCCGCGGCAATCGCCGTCTCGGTCTCGGCCGCATCGGCCCGGGCATAGAGTCCGATCACCTCGTCGAGGTCGGAAGGATTGATGTTCTCGCTGGCGTCACCGCCCGTCACCCACTGACCAGCGATGAAGTTTCCAAAAATGTCCTGTGTCACTCGCCCACTTTCTTAATAGCCCATCCGTGCACACGCACACCGGCA
>JBFELD010000173.1:0-5937 GCA_041552375.1 Kiloniellaceae bacterium
CCATGATCTCCATGATCGGGTGTACGAACAGGAGGTTGTACAACGTCCAGGGGGTGTTACTCAGCCCGGCCCAGTTGTTGAGGGTCATGTCGAACGTGCCGGTGGTGAGCGCAGTGTTCCAGGCGCCATAATCCGGGGTCACAGCCTTGATATTGATCCCCGCGTCCTGGGCGCTGTCGGCGATCGAGTCCTGAAGGTCCAGCACCTCCAGCAAGTCGCGGCGATCGACGGGGAGCAACAAGCTCTTGGGCAGGTGGGCCCTGAGCTGGTTCTTGATGCCGTCCGCCTTCTCCTCTAGTTCGAATATTCGATCCTTCGCGGTCGCCACCTTCTGCTGATCGCCCTCGCACAGGGCCTCGAACAGCAAAGGCACTTCGCTGGCACACTCGACGACAATACCGATGTGTTCTTGCATCGGCTTGAAGGGCGAGTGTCCGAACAAGCTCGCAAAGGCAGTTGGCCTGGCCATAGGCGATCCTCCCCTCATCGGAGCCGCAGTAATCCCCCAAGGGCTCTTCTAGGCGCGCCCCCTTGGATCCCAGCAGCAACATTTGATCCTGGAGCCGCTCTCTCCGAGCGGCATGGTTTGTAAGCACCACACGACGAACCAAGCCGTAACAAGCCATAGCTCGTGGGTTCTTGCATTGATTGAAATCAATATGTTTGCAAGCGGCTTTACGAGCGGCCCGCACCACCTCGCCGGCAGGGTCGAGCCGGCCAGCCGCAAGGTGGTCGACCGTGATTGCTCTAATCGCGAATGGTCCAGACCGAGCAGTCCGCGTGACGGACGACCTGGGCGGCGTTGGGCCCAAGGAGATAATCCGAGAGTTCCGGCCTGTGGGCCGCCATGATGATCAGATCGGCTTGGTTATCGCGCGCGTACCGAATGATCTCCTTGTAGATGCTGCCCAAGCGGACGGCGCGATGCACGGTCATATCGTCCGGTCCCGTCGCCTCGAGCAGGCGAGAAAGCCGTTCGCTCGCGTCGCTCATGAGCTTTTCATCGTAGTTCTCGGGAATGAGCTGAGCCACGACCGTCATTCTCAACATGTGGTCGGGCACCACGGTTATCACATGAAGCTCGGCCGCCGCATGGCGGGCATAGTCGATGGCGACCGGAAGGGCCTTGCGCCATGAACTCTCTTCTTCCAGGTCGACGGGCACGATAATGGTTCGGAACATGAGATGCGGCTCCCCTCAGTCAGTGTTTCGGGTCGGCGGGCCCTTGTCTAATAGCACAAGGAAACCTTAAGGAGCGCGTTCTTCACACTCAATGCTCGGCGAGCCGGCCCCGATCACTCGGCGCCCTGCGCCGCACCTTGGTTGCCGTGGGACTGAATTTCCGCACACCAAATAGCGGTCCATCTTTTGCCATCCCTTTCGCAATCGACGTGAAGATGCTCAACTTCATTGTGGGCCACCGTCGCTCCAGCCGATAGAGAAGCGGAGACATGATGCAAGATACTGTCGAATTCTTTCGCCAGCAGGGCTATGCGATCCTACGCGGTGTCTTCTCGGCGCCCGAGATGGCGGAGATCAGCGCGGAGGCTGACAAGGTCTATGCAGCGGGCTTGAAGCATCACGCCAGCTTTCGCGACCACAACCTCTACTTCGAGGTGATCGACGATCCCGCGGTCGGCCGCCGCATCGTTGCCCAGGCGCACTGGTTCTCCTGGATCAATCCACGGCTGGAAGCCCTGCGCCGCGACCCGCGTATCGGCAGGATTTTGGAGCCGCTCCTGGGGCGCGACATCAAGCAGATTGCCAACCAGATTCATTGGAAGCCGCCAACGGCGAAGTTCACCAGCTATCGCTTCCATCAGGACCTGAAGTTCCGCGAAAAGCCGGAGGACTTTCAAGACATAGCGCATAGCTCGATCAACGTCGGCCTCGCGATCGATGGGCAGGGTGTCGAGAACGGCGGTTTGCAGATCTTTCCCGGCAGCCACAAGCATGGCTACTTGGGCCTTTCCGACGACGGGCCGATCATGGTGGGGACGACCCAGGAGGACGAGCTGCGCCGAGCCGGCCTCGATCCGAAGGCGGCGCTCACCTGTGAGCTGGTGCCGGGCGACTTGGTCCTTTGGACGCTTTTGACCGTGCACGGCTCCGGGCCCAACCATTCCGGGCGCGAGCGGCGCTTCAATATCAACAGCTACGTGCGTGCCGACAGCACCGAGCGTGGCGAGTGGGCGTTCCGCGACGGCCAGTCCGTCCCTCTGGGTCCTGAACCCAAGCTCTGCAAGTACGAGCAGTTGGTCGAGCGGCCCGGGCCCTTCTACATCGAGGACCGATGGTACGAAGAGGCGTAGACACGCGCCGGCTAGGATGCGGCCAAACGTGACGCCTCGTCGGACGCTCTTCGCAGATCGGGCAGGTCGCGATCGGCGATATCCTCGGGACGATGCCATCCGGCGGGCCAAACGATGCTCACGCTCGCGACAGGCGTCTCTCCTTTCATGATAGGAACGGCAATATCCATCGGTTCCTCGCCGAAGTCGGAGCTGTTGGGCCAATAACCGGCTTCCCGTCTGGCATAGCCGGCTCGCACGGCTTTCGCGAGTTCTCGATCCAAAGCGCCGCTGGAAACGTGGAACCGCTCGGCCGGCGTGTCCGATTTCAACACGACGTCGAGATGCCGGCGCCTCAGGTCGGGGGAGCAAGCCATCAAGATTGCCCGGCCAGGCGAGGACAGGACCATCGATGGGCGAAATCCGACCACCACCGGATCGACTTGGCCATCGAGACGTTGCCTGGTCGACTCGATGACCTCGAGAAAGCCGGTTGCCGTTACCACGGTCAAATCCGCGGGCAGCCCGGTTCGCTCGGTCAGATCGTGGAGGATCGGCGCGACCCGTCTCGCGTATTCGGTCCACTCGATCTCATCCCGCCGAAGACCGCCGATACAAATGGAAAGGACATAACGGCCGTCATTGATGCGACGATAGACCCATTTCCGATCGATGAGCGTTGCCAGCAGCCGGAGCAACGTCGCCTTGGAGAGGCCCGTACCCTTCGCCAGATCGGCAAGTGATGCGGCCTCGCACTGCTCGAGATGGTCGATGATGGCGATGCCGCGCTCGAGGACTCGCGTCATAGGATCATTTCTCGCAATCGTTTCATCTAATGAAACGCCACTCTAACGTTTGTTTCGATCCTCTGCTAAGCAAAAAAGCCAAGGCCTTTCATTCGCTCATGAAATTGCGGGCCGGAGCGAAGGGATTTCAGCATGACCGACCCAATCGAAAACCCCATTGGATTGGATGGCTTCGAGTTCGTCGAGTTTGCCGCGCCGGACCCGGCCGACCTGGAGAATGTCTTTACCGCGCTCGGGTTCTCCGCCGTCGCGCGCCATCGGTCCAAAGATGTGACGTTGTTGAGACAAGGTGGCATCAACTTCATCATCAATAATGAGCCTGAAAGCCAAGCCGCGTTCTTCGCCGAGGAACATGGTCCCTCCGCTTGCGGAATGGCCTTTCGGGTCGCGGACTCCCATGTCGCCTATGAGAAGCTGCTCGCGCTGGGTGCCCAACCCGTGGACCTTCCGACCGGACCGATGGAGCTTCGTCTGCCTGCCGTTCGCGGCATCGGGGGCGCGCCTATCTACCTCATCGATCGGTACGCGGACGGCTCGAGCATCTACGACATCGATTTCCGATTCTTCAACGACGTCGATCGCAATCCCCAGGGATGTGGACTGCTCGAGGTCGATCACCTGACGCACAACATCTACAAGGGCCGAATGAAGCACTGGGGAGACTTCTATGAGCGTCTCTTCAACTTCCGGGAAATCCGCACCTTCGACATCAAGGGAGAATATACCGGACTTCATTCGCGCGCGCTCACGGCGCCCGATGGCCGCATCCGCATTCCGTTGAACGAGGAAGCGGGCAAAGGCTCGGGCCAGATCGAGGAATTCCTGCTGTCGTTCAACGGGGAGGGGATCCAGCATATTGCGCTGTCGACCGACGACATCTACGGCTCGGTGGATCGGCTGCGCGCGCAAGGCGTCGACTTCATGACGCCGCCCCCGTCATCTTACTATAGCATGCTCGAAGACCGTCTGCCGGGGCATGGCGAACCCGTTGACGGGCTCAGCAGCCGCGGTCTGTTGATCGATGGGTCGACGGCGGAGGGGGCGCCTAAGATCCTGCTGCAGATCTTCACCAAGACGCTATTGGGGCCGGTCTTTTTCGAGATCATCCAACGAAAGCTCGACGACGGCTTTGGCGAAGGCAACTTCCAGGCCCTGTTCGAGTCCATCGAGCGTGATCAGGTCGAACGGGGCGTTCTGACGAAGTCGGACCAACGGAGGCCGTCATGAAACTGCAAGGCGTTCATCACGTCGCCTACCGCTGCAAGGACGCAAAGGAAACGGTCGAGTGGTACGGCAAGTATCTCGACATGGATTTTGTTCTGGCTATCGCTGAAGACAAGGTGCCATCGACCGGCGAGCCCGATCCCTACATGCATGTCTTTCTCGACGCCGGGAACGGGAACGTCCTCGCATTTTTCGAGCTGCCGACGAAGCCGGAGATGGATCGAGACCGCAACACGCCGAATTGGGTTCAGCATCTCGCGTTGAAGGTCGAAGACGTCGAGACCTTGTCGGCCTTCAAAAGGCGCCTCGAAGACGGCGGCCACAGCGTGCTCGGCCCGGTCGACCATACGATCTTCCAATCGATCTATTTCTTCGATCCGAACGGTCACCGAATCGAGCTCGCGGCGGATACCGGCACGCCGGAGGTGGGAGAGAAACTCGATTCCGTGAAATGGGACATGCTGAACGAATGGGCCGAAACGAAGGAGGCGCCTCATCACGCTCGTTGGATGCATGAGAGCCGATAGGCCGGAACCACGAGACCGGGCGATATGAAACTCGCAAGCCTCAAGGAGGGTAGGGACGGCCACCTCGTCGTCGTATCGCGGGACATGAGCCATGCCTGCAGCGCGGCTTCCATCGCGCCGACCTTGCAGGCCGCACTCGATGACTGGGAAAGGGTGGCGCCGTGCTTGCAGGCGCGGTATGAGACGCTGAACCGGGGGGGCGTGCGGCAAGCGTTTGCTTTCGAGCCCAGGGCCTGCGCGTCGCCGCTGCCGCGAGCTTTCCAGTGGCTCGACGGCTCGGCTTACGTCAATCACGTCGAATTGGTTCGCCGGGCGCGCGGCGCGGAAATGCCGGAGAGCTTTTGGCACGACCCCTTAATGTATCAAGGTGGAAGTGACGCTTTCATTGGTCCCTGCGATCCCATCAGGTTGGCGGACGGGTCCTGGGATTGTGACTTGGAATCCGAGATCGCGGTCGTTACGGACGAGGTCCCGCAAGGGGCCGATCCCGAAAGGGCCGAACAACTCATCAGACTTGTTATGCTCGCGAACGATGTCAGCCTGCGCGGACTGATCCCCGCGGAGCTCGCAAAAGGATTTGGCTTCCTGCATGGAAAACCTCCGACGGCGTTCTCGCCGGTCGCCCTGACGCCGGACGAGCTAGGCGGTGCGTGGGACGGAAGGCGCCTTTCTCTTCCGCTGATGTCTTATGTCAATGGTGAGTTGTTCGGCAGGCCCAATGCCGGCGTCGACATGACCTTTGATTTTCCGACGCTCATTGCTCATGCGGCGAAGACGCGCCCGCTCGGCCCCGGTACCATTGTCGGCTCCGGCACGGTATCCAACCGTGACCTTGATGGCGGTCCGGGGCGGTCTGTTGTCGATGGCGGTCTTGGTTACTCCTGCATTGCGGAAGTCCGAATGGTCGAGACGATTCGAGATGGCGAGCCGCGAACGCCGTTCCTCGCGGTTGGTGATACTGTCTCGATCGAGATGGTCGATGATGAAGGTGTCGCGATTTTCGGGCGAATCGAGCAAGAGGTCGTTCACGACCAGACGCACTCAGCCTGAACGCCTCGGCGGCTTCATATGTCGCGCTGACCGCGGGGG
>JBFELD010000174.1:0-5932 GCA_041552375.1 Kiloniellaceae bacterium
GCGAATTGCAGCGGGCCGCTGGCGCGACGGAGCGGTTGCTCGATCTCTTGCGCAGTGCCCCGCAGATCACGGCGCCCACCGATCCGCGCCCTCTGCCCGAGCCGGCGCGTGGCGAAATCGCCTTCGAGGATGTGCGCTTTCACTATCCCGCGGGGCACCGGCGCTCGGCTCTGGATGGGTTTTCGGCGACCATACGCCCTGGCGAGCGGGTCGCCATCGTTGGCCCCTCGGGGGCTGGCAAGACCACGGTTTTTCAGCTTCTGCTGCGCTTCTACGACCCTCAGGAGGGAGCGATCAGCTTCGACGGCGTGCCGTTGTCGGTGGCCGCGCCAGAGGATTTGCGCGGGCGCATCGGGTTGGTGCCGCAAGAGCCGGTCATCTTCTCGACCACGGCGCGTGAGAACATCCGCTATGGCCGGCCAAAGGCTAGCGACGAGGAGGTCCGCCGCGCTTCCGAGGTCGCCAATGCAACCGAGTTCCTGGACTTGCTGCCCAAAGGTTTCGACACCTATCTCGGCGAGAAGGGCGTGCGCCTTTCAGGCGGCCAGCGCCAGCGCGTGGCCATAGCCCGGGCCATCTTGCGCGACCCGCCGGTGCTGTTGCTCGACGAGGCCACCTCCTCTCTCGACGCGGAGAGCGAGCGCGCGGTCCAACAAGCATTGGAAAGCTTGATGCACGGCCGCACCACCATCGTCATCGCGCACCGTCTGGCCACGGTCCTCAAAGCCGACCGCATCCTGGTCATGGACGAAGGACGCGTGGTGGAGAGCGGCACCCATGAGGAGTTGGTCAAAGCCGGGCGGCTCTATGCCCGGCTCGCGGCCTTGCAGTTCGATTTTGATGCCGCCGCAGAGATCCCCAGAGAAGAACGCGCGGCGGCGTTGACCAGCCTTAGCGCTGAGTGAGCTTGAGCTCGATGCGGCGGTTGCGCCGAAAGGCGATTTCGTCGCTGCCGGTGTCGAGCGGCTGAAACTCGCCGAACCCCGTTGCCGCCAGGCGGTTGGCCTCGATCCCCCGAACGATGAGGAATTTCACCACGGAAATGGCGCGGGCGGTGGAAAGCTCCCAGTTGGAGGGAAACTCGGAAGTCGAGATCGGCCGCCGATCAGTATGACCGTCGACACGCAGCACCCAGTCGATGTCCTCGGGGATCGTGGTGGCGATTTCCGCCAGCGCACCGGCGAGCTGGGCCAGCTGGACCCGCCCCTCGGGCTCCAGCTCCGCCGAGCCTGAGGGGAACAAGACCTCCGACTGGAAGACGAACCGGTCGCCGACGACGCGGATGTCCTGGCGATCGCCGAGCAGCTCGCGCAGGCGCCCGAAGAAGTCCGAGCGGAAGCGCGCCAGTTCTTGCACTTTGGTCGCCAGAGCCGCGTTGAGGCGACGCCCGAGATCGGCGATCTGCACCTCATTGGCTTCGTTTTCCGCCTCGGAGACGTCGAGCGCCTCGGAAAGGCTCGCCAGTTGCTGGCGCAGGGCTGCGATTTGCCGGTTCAGCAGTGCCACCTGCGCGGTGGCCTCGTCGGTCAGGGCCTCCTGCTCGGCCAAAGCCGCTTCACCTGCGAGCACCTCCTTGCGCATCTCGTCGCGCAGTGACTGCAGAATGGCTAGCTCGGCCAATTGAGTCTCGATCGTTTGCTTGTCCACCTCGATGGTCTTATAGGCGGCCTCCAGCTCGCTTTCCCGGGCGGCCACGAGAGCCTCGGCCTGGCGCAGCTTCTCCTCATCGATACGCATGCGGGCCAGGGCCTGCTCCAGCTTGCGCCGTTCGGCCTCGAGTTCGCTGAGGGCTTCGGTCTCGGCGGTTCTGGTATCCGCGACAACGCTGCGGGCTTGCTCGAGTTCCGCTTGCGCGTCGGCTGCCTCGGTCTGGGCGCGTGACAGCGCGGCGGCCAGATCGTCGCGCTCGACGATCAGGGCGCGGAGCTGATCGGTCAGGCTGTCTTGGGCCGCTATGGAGTCCTGCAGTTGCGATGAGAGCTCACCGACGCTGGCTCTCAGGTCGATGTTGGCGCTGCGCTCCAAGGCAAGCAGGTCGGCCAGTTCTTGGACTTCCGTATTCAGGCGTTGCAGGGCCTCGTTCTTGCCCGATAGCGCGACCGAGAGAAAGAACTGCGCGATCATGAAGACCATGAGCACGAAGATCACGACCAGCAACAGGGTCGCCAGACCATCGACGAATCCGGGCCAGATGTTGATTGCGCGTCGTGTGCCTTGACGGCCTAGAGCGTACAGGTCGCTTCCTCCCGGCGGCAGGCGCCGCCGCTCAGCCTTCGTCGGCCATCGCGGCCAGCGTGCGGGTCAGCAGGCGGATCTCGCCGCGTATCTCCTCCACCGACTTCTCACGGCCGCTGACCAGCTCGTTGGTCAAGTGGCCGATCCGATGGTCGAGATTTCGGATGTGTCCTCGCGTTGCCTCGTCGATCGCCTCGCTGCCGCGATCCATTTCGGCCAAGCGGGTCAAGACCGGCTTCAATGCCGCTTGCGATTCGGCGATCGTCATCATCACCGACTGTTCGGCTTTCATGTGCTCGCCGAGGACGCTCAAGCGGTCGCTCAGGGTGACGATGCTCTTGGTCAGGCCTTCCCGGTCGCCTTCGCTGCGGTCGAGCGTTCGCTCCAGCCTCTCCAAGCCTTCGGCGGTCTGCTCCAAAAGCGCTTGAATATATGCGGGGACCGAGTGTTCCCCATCCATACCGCCGGCGCCGGAGGAGAGCTTGGTGACGCCCGAGAGCCAGTCCTCGAGCTCGTTCAGGAAGCGATTGTGGGCCTGTCCGGCCTGCAGCTCCAAGAAGCCGAGCACCAACGACCCGGCAAGGCCGAAGAGTGAGGAGCTGAAAGCCGTTCCCATGCCCGAAAGAGGTGTCTCCAGGCCTTGTTTCAGCTCCTCGAAGAGGATAGCGGGGTCGCCGACGCCGCCGCTCAAGCCCGCGATCGTGTCGGCGACGGCGTTCACCGTCTCCAAGAGACCCCAGAAGGTGCCGAGCAGCCCGAGAAAGATCAAAAGCCCGATGAGATAACGCGAGATTTCGTGCGACTCCTCGATGCGGCTTTGAATGCCGTCGAGCAAAGTGCGCATCGACAGAGTCGACAGCGAGAGCCGGCCGCGCTTTTCCGAGAGCATTGCCGCCATGGGTGCCAACAGGCGCGGTGCACGCTCCTCGTCGAGAGTGCTCGGAAACACGAGCCGGCCACTGGCCTCGTGTTTGAACTTCTCGATCCAGACGATCTCAGGGCGGAGCGAGATGACCTGACGGAAGATGTAGACCACGCCGAGGACCAAGACGCCAAGGATCATGCCGTTGAGCAGCGGGTTGGCGAAGAACGCGCCGCTCAAGCGTTGTGCCAGGGCACCGCCGCCCAGGGCGACGATCACCAGAAAAATCACCATCCGGATGAGAAATCGGGTCGGCCTTGTCATGACGCTGACGGTCTCGTGTTTTTGGCTGACAGCGGGCTAAAACGCGGCCGCGACACGATCGACGTGGCGCGGATGGGAACGGCGCATCCTAGGCCGGAACATGGCTCAGCCTCCTTGGGCGCGGATGTCGACGCGGTCCGCTGGCCCGTCACCGAACTTGTCGCCGAGCGCGCGAACCTGCATGCGGGTGGAGACGATGTCTTTTTCCAACAGGAAGCCACGTACCACCAGCGCCCGAGACAGGGAAAGGCGCCGCGACGCGTTCGGCGAATCGTCGTCCTCTTCGGCGAAGGCCTGCAGTTGGACACGCATCGAGGTATCAGACTTCATGGCGGCAGCCACGCGCTCGAGCTGGGCTCGGCCTTCGTCGTTCAGGTCGGCGGAACCGGGCTCGAAGTTGACGATCGCCAACACTTGCTCAGAAAGGTTTTGCGCCGGTTCGTCGTCGCTCGACGTTTCTTTGGCGAGCGATTCACTGGGTTCGGGCGCCTGTGGCTCGGGCGCCTGCGGTGCGGGGGCTTCGGCGGCCGGTTCGACGGCGGGCGTTGTCTGGGCCACGGTCTCGGTGGCCGGTAGCGATGGGGCGGCGGCGCTCTGGGAAGGCGTCTGCTCGGTCTCGGCGGTGGGAACCTTCGGTGTCGCAACCACCACCGCGGCGGTCTCGGGTTGCTCGCTCTCGGGCTGGCTCGCGGCCGATCCCGGAGCGGCGGGCATCGCCGGATCGCCGCTGGGCTCGGGAATGGCAACTGCGACGGTCGGGGTCTGAACGGCCGCCACTGGCGTGTTGCCGGTGGGCTCCGGAACAGAGACTGCGACGGTCGGGGCCTGCGCGGCGGGTACTCTTGGTGCCACAGCCGGCGTTGCCGTGCCGCGGTCGCCCTGGGTCAGGATCTGCGAGGTTCCCACGGTCGTGCCGGTTGTCGTGCTGGCGGTGGCGCTTGTGATCACGGCCGTCGTCGGGGCTCCAACGATCGCCCCTGTGCCCCCGACGATCCGACTTTGCGGCTGGCTTTTCGGCGGAAAGAGCAATGCGCCCGAACGCCCATAGGGCGAAGGGCCCGTGATTACGTTCGCGCCCGCGTGGCTGGGTTGAAAGGGCAGGCCCGGTACCGGGCCTTGCGGCGTCAGGCTGTCGAGAACCTCAGTATTTATGATGATGCTTGGGCTGTAACTTTCACCGGTACTGGCGTTCTGGGCCGCGGTCGGCTCGGCCAGAAATACCATGGCCATCGTCAGCGAGGCGGCAAGCGGAATGGCGTACCAATACGACCTGCGTCGCTCTGTGCCGCCACCCACCGGCTCTCGGCCGCACGAAACAATCAAATACCTGTCTGCTCTCATCGCTCCCCCGCTATGCCGCGAGGTTTGTCCCCGGGCAGGCATAAGACTAAGGCCACGAGGGCCGTGGGACAACAGCTTTGCCGTCCACCGGCTTACCCTCTTCCGGATGATGTCCCGGTCGTGCGAAGGAGCTTGCCCAAGGCAGCATGGATGTCCTCGTTCCCGGCCAGGATGCTGTCGCTTTCGAGACGGATCGGCCTTCCGTCGATCTCGGTCACCAAGCCACCCGCTTCGCGCAGAATGGCGATACCGGCGGCGATGTCCCAGGGGGCAAGCGCGCGTTCCCAAAAGCCATCGTATCGTCCCGCCGCGACATAGGCGAGATCGAGCGAAGCCGCGCCCCATCGCCGGATCCCGGCGGTGGCGGACATGACCGCGTCGGCCTCCGCGAGGAACTGTCCGCGATCTCCATGACCGCGGTAAGGCGTGCCGGTGGCGATCAGGCACTCCTCCAGGCGGCGGCGCGAGGAGACCCGGATGCGGCGGTCGTTGAGAAAGGCGCCGCTACCCTTATCGGCTTGGAACAGCTCGTTCTTGATCGGGTCCAAGACCACCCCGGCCAGGACTTGCCCCCGCTCCGCCAGGGCAATCGAGATCGCCCAGTGGGGTAGCCCGTGCAGGAAGTTGCTGGTCCCGTCCAATGGATCGACGATCCAACAGCGCTCGTTTTGGTCGCTACCGCCGGCCGAGCCCGCTTCTTCCATGATGAAGCCGTACTCGGGCCGGGCCCGGGCCAGCTCCTCGCGAATGATGGCCTCTGCCGTAGTGTCGGCGGTGGACACGAAGTCGGCCGGGCCCTTCTTCGAGACCTGAAGGTTCTCGATCTCGCCGAAGTCGCGGCGCAGGCGACGCGCCGCCTTGTCGGCGGCTCGGACCATGACGTTGAGAATGGGCGAGCGCGGTGTCACGCGGCAACTAGTCCTTGGCCCGCTCGCTGTAGGTGCCGTCGGCGGTGCTGACCACCACGCGGGTCCCGGTCTCGATATGCGGCGGTACCAGGATCCGCGCGCCGTTCTCCAGCTTGGCGGGCTTGTAGGAGGACGAGGCCGTTTGGCCCTTGACCACGGGATCGGCCTCCACGACCTCCATGACGACGGTATCGGGCAAAAGCACCGAGATCGGGTCGTTCTCATAGGACTCGATGGTCACCGTCATGCCGTCCTGCAGGAA
>JBFELD010000175.1:0-5909 GCA_041552375.1 Kiloniellaceae bacterium
CGAGGCGGGGCAACCGGCCGAGCAAACGCCTTCCCCCACTGCCGGACCCGACGAAGCGCCAGCAACCAAGAGTGGCGGATCGAGGTCACGCAGGGGCCGACCGCGAAGCAAAACGACGGACGGGGCCGCTGCCTCGGACGCACCCCCGCGCCGTGGCCGCCCACGTCGGGATGCCAGCGCGCCAGCCGCTGCCGACCCGTCCACGGCGCCGGCATCCGATGAGGACGCCGCAGTGGCCGAGGAGGGGTCCCCTCCGGACAAGGCAAGCGCTTAACGACGGCCCTCCGATGGCCAATCCGAATTGATATGTCTCGGTAGGACTTACGGGCTAGGGCCGTGCCGCGACGGGCCTCAGTCCAGATCCAGTTCCATCCCTGCTTTCAGGTCGCCGTCTTCGATAACCTCGGCGTACAGCCCCATATTGTGATGACTGAAGCCTTTGCGTAGGGTCAGGGGGATGTTCATGTCCCGCTCCGCGCTCTCGGGGTTGACGTTGGTTGCCGCGCAGCGTTCGATCTCGTCCACAACCTGAAAGCGCGCTTGGCCGACGTGGAAGGAGCGCCCCACCCAACCGCGCTCTTCCCAGGCCGGCAGGCCCTCCAGGTAGGCGTTGGCGCGAAAGCGCAAAGGGTGGACCGGTTGGCGTAGAACGCGTTCCAGGTCGCTCACGCTGGCCAGATTGATGAAGGACAAGACCTTGCCCGGCAGGTCCGAGAAGCTGTGTCCCGCCGCCTCGATAAACTTCGGTGTGCCGCGGGTGGCGCCGGCCATGAAGCTGGCGAAGAACTGGCCGACCACGGTTCGGCCCATGATGTCGCCGACATCGGCGCGGACCACCTGCTTTCCCTGACGAAGGATGGTCAGCATGCAGCTCTCCGGATCGAACCGGGTCTCGAGTTGCGCCAGCTTTTCGTCCTTGGCGAGCATCAGGAAATTCTGCTTCGGCATCCACTTGGGATCACCGCAGTCGAACAGGGTCGAGCCGTGTGCGATCGCAAAACGCCGGTCGCCCGGTATGGTCTCGCCGGCAGTCAAATGCACGCTCTCCAATCGCTCCGCGCTCAAGCCCTTGACAGGATAGCGGTAGATATCCTTGAGCCGGATCGGCATGGCTTCCAGACCTTCGATGTTGCAGTGCAAAAACGAACGAAGTGAAAACCCTCTGCCCAAGACTGTCAAGCGACTGGCAATGTCATGAAATTCGACAACGATGTGGCCGTCCCCCTCTTGTGTCTTTTTTGCAACAGTCCCATATCTTGAAGCAGGCAGGGGATCAGCCGTGAGCGGGTTCGCTGTCCGGGGCGTTAGGCTCGCCGTGCCGAGTTTATCGGGCGGTCATGTTTTGGGGTGTAGACTTGCGCTTGGCCATTTGAAGCGCGGTGCTACACGGGGGAACGGCATCGACGACCAGGCTGCCGGAGACCGGGGCCGAGGTCAAACGAGGGCAGGATCGGATTATGAACTTCGAACAGTACAGCGAACGCGCGCGGGGCTTTCTGCAGGCCGCGCAGACCTTGGCCCAGCGGCGCGGCCATCAGCGCCTGACACCGGAGCATCTCCTTTACGTCCTGGTCGAGGACCCCAAGGGGCTTGCCGCTGGCCTGCTGCAAGCCGCCGGCGGTGATGCGGCCAAGCTCAAGCGTGACGTGGAGGCTGCGCTGGACAAGCAGCCGCGGGTGGAAGGGAGCGGTGCCGGCCAGGTCTTCATGGCACCGGAACTCTCCAAGGTTTTCGAGCAAGCCGAAAAACTCGCCGAGAAGAGTGGCGACAGCTTCGTCACCGTGGAACGGCTTTTTTTGGCGATCGCCTTGGCCTCCGGCACGTCGACGGCCAAGCTGATCAGTGAGAACGGCGGCGACCCGAAGGCGATCAATGGGGCGATCAACGAGCTGCGCAAGGGTCGGCGCGCCGACAGCGCCAATGCCGAGGACCGTTACGACGCCTTGAAGAAGTACGCGCGAGATCTGACCGAGGCGGCGCGTGACGGCAAGCTCGATCCCGTGATCGGCCGCGACGAGGAAATCCGCCGGACCGTGCAGGTACTCTCGCGCCGGACCAAGAACAATCCGGTTCTGATCGGCGAGCCCGGCGTGGGCAAGACCGCCATCGTCGAGGGGCTGGCTCAGCGTATCGTCAACGGCGATGTGCCCGAGAGCTTGAAGGAAAAACAGCTGAAGTCGCTCGATCTCGGCGCCATGGTGGCCGGCGCCAAGTATCGCGGCGAGTTCGAAGAGCGCTTGAAGGCCGTCCTGGAGGAGATTTCCGAGGCCGGTGGCGAGATTATCGTCTTCATCGACGAGCTTCATACCCTTGTCGGCGCCGGCAAGGCGGAAGGGGCCATGGATGCCTCGAACATGTTGAAGCCGGCCCTGGCCCGCGGTGACCTGCACTGTGTCGGCGCCACCACGCTCGACGAGTACCGCGAGAACATCGAGAAAGACGCGGCCTTGGCGCGGCGCTTCCAGCCCGTCTTCATCTCCGAGCCCAGCGTCGAGGAGACCATCTCCATCCTGCGCGGCTTGAAGGAGAAGTACGAGCTGCATCATGGGGTAAGGATCACTGACAACGCCATCGTCGCCGCGGCGACGCTCTCCAACCGTTACATCTCCGACCGCTTCCTTCCCGACAAGGCGATCGACCTGGTCGACGAGGCGGCCAGCCGTCTGCGTATGGAGGTGGACTCCAAACCCGAGGAGATCGACGAGCTCGACCGCAAGTTGGTGCAGCTGAAGATCGAGGAGACGGCGTTGCAGAAGGAGAGCGACAAGGCCTCCAAGGAGCGGCTCATAAAGCTGAGGGAGCAGATCGGCGAGATCGAAGCCGCGACAGGCGAGTTGACCGAGCAATGGCAGGCGGAAAAGGCGAAGCTCGCCGGCGCGCAGAAGCTGAAGGAATCTCTCGACCGCGCTCGCAACGAGCTCGACATCGTGCAACGAGAGGGGCACCTCGACCGTGCCAGCGAGCTCAAGTATGGCGTCATTCCCGACCTCGAAAAGCAGCTCGCCTCGGCCGAGGAGGCCGAGGAGCATCGGATGCTCAACGAGGTCGTCGACGAGGGCGACATGGCCTTCATCGTCTCGCGCTGGACCGGTGTCCCGGTGGAGAAAATGCTCGAGGGCGAGCGAGAGAAGCTGCTGCACATGGAAGACCAGCTGAGCGCCCGGGTGATTGGTCAGGACGAGGCCATCGTCGCCATCTCGAACGCGGTTCGCCGTGCGCGCGCCGGGTTGCAGGATCCCCAGCGCCCGCTTGGCTCCTTCCTCTTCCTCGGTCCGACGGGTGTCGGCAAGACCGAGTTGACCAAGGCGTTGGCGCGCTTTCTCTTCGACGACGAGACGGCCATGGTCCGCCTCGACATGTCCGAGTACATGGAAAAGCACTCGGTGGCCCGCATGATCGGTGCGCCGCCCGGCTATGTCGGCTATGAGCAGGGCGGGGCGCTCACCGAGGCGATCCGCCGGCGGCCCTATCAGATCATCCTGCTGGACGAGGTGGAAAAAGCGCATCCGGACGTCTTCAACGTACTCCTGCAAGTGCTCGACGATGGACGCATGACCGACGGCCAGGGTCGCACCGTGGACTTCCGCAACACCTTGATCGTCATGACATCGAATCTCGGCGCCGAGATCTTGGCCGAGCAGCCCGAGGGTGAGGATAGCTCGGCCGTGCGCGAGCAGGTCATGGCCGTGGTGCGCACGGCTTTCCGGCCCGAATTCCTGAACCGGTTGGACGAGCTACTCCTCTTCCATCGCCTGACCCGCGCTCAGATGTCGGCGATCGTGGAGATCCAGGTCGAGCAACTCCAAGCCCTCCTGGCCGACCGCAAGATCGTCCTCGATCTCGACGAGGCGGCAAAGTCCTGGCTAGCCGACAAGGGCTACGACCCGGTCTACGGGGCCAGGCCGCTGAGACGGGTGATCCAGCGCGAGTTGCAGAACCCGCTGGCGAGCTTGGTGCTGGAAGGGCGCATCGCCGACGGCGATCAGGTTCGGGTGAGCGTCGGGGAAGGTGGGCTCGCGATCAATGGGGAAACCGTGGAAGCGGCGGCCTGACCTTCGGCCTACCGCCTTCGTCTCACCACTCGCCGGTGTTGGGCATCGAGGCCCAGGGCTCCTCGATCGGCAGGGCCTCGCCCTCTTGCAGCAGCTCGATGGAGATGTTGTCAGGTGAGCGCACGAAGGCCATGTGGCCGTCGCGCGGCGGGCGGTTGATGGTCACGCCGGCGTCCATGAGCTGCTGACAGAGAGCGTAGATATTTTCCACTCGATAGGCGAGGTGGCCGAAGTTGCGCGCCGAGGAGAATTCCTCCGGGTCGTAGTTGTAGGTGAGCTCGACCTGGGCCTCCTCGTCGCCGGGCGCGGCCAGCATGACCAGGGTGAAGCGGCCTTCGGGGTTGTCGTATCGCTGCACCTCGGTCAGCCCCAGCTTGTTGCAGTAGAAATCGAGAGACTCCGCGAGGTCGGTCACACGGACCATGGTGTGCAGGTATTTCAGACGCATTGTGATGTGATCTCCCTGTTGTCGCCCGGGCAGCGGGTCAGTCGGCATCGACCAGCTGCGGGATCGCCGAGGGTGCGCGCAGGCGGTCCACCTCCTGGCGCCATGCTTGGAACCGGGCGAGCTTCTCGCCCTTCAGCTTCTCGCCGCTTGGCAGGCGAAGCTTCAGGGGGTTGGTTTGCCGGCCGTTGAGGTGAACCTCGTAATGAAGGTGCGGGCCGGTCGAACGGCCGGTCGAGCCGACGTAGCCGATGACCTGACCTTGGCGCACCGTCGCGCCGCGCTTGACGCCCTTGGCGATCGCCTTCATGTGCGCGTAGGCCGTCTTGTAGCTTCCGTTATGGCGGATCCTGACGTAGCGGCCGTAGCCACCGTTCCAGCCAGCGGCCTCGACCTTGCCCTTGCCGGCCGCATAGATCGGCGTGCCGCGCGAGGCCGCGAAGTCGACGCCGCGATGCATCTTGGTATAGCCCGAGATGGGATGCTTGCGCTTGCCGAAGCCCGAGGAAATGCGCGCGCCGTCGACCGGCGTGCGCAGCAGCGCCTTGCGCACTGATTGGCCCTTGGCATCGTAGTAGTCGACCGTTCCGTCCTCGTCCCTGAAGAAGTAATACTCGATCTTCTTTCCGGACAAGGTGAGCATGCCGTAGAGTAGCTCGCCGGTCTTGGCCAAGCGTCCGGCGGGATCCTCGTAGGTCTCGTAGAAGAGCTCGAAAGTATCACCGCGCTGGATCTCGCGCTGGAAATCGACATCGAAGCTGAAGGTGCGGATCGCCTCGATCATGATCCCCGGGGGCACGCCGGTTTCGGCCGCGGCGACGGACAGGGAGGTCTCGATCTGGCCGCCCGTGGTCATGCGCCTTTGGGTCAAGGGTCGCTCGATGGCTCTGGCCACGAACCCATCCAGGGCATCCGACCTGACCTCGATATCCCGCTCCAAAGTCGGACGAAGGGCAAGTCCCAGGAGCGCTCGCGAGCCCTCCTCCCCAGATACAGGCGCGAAGGTCAGAAAGATTTCTTGGCCGGGTTTCAGAGCCTTGGGGTCGTATACCTTCTGCAAGGCGGCGATTGCCGCGTGCGCCTGGGTCCTTTCGGTGCCCGCCTCGACCAACAGGTTCATCAGCGTATCGCCGCGCCCGACCTCGACGCGGTGCTGCGAGGTTGCGGGCGTCGCTTCGCGCGCAAGCGCCGCGTGAGTAAGATGGGCCTGACGGTTGGACGCGACGGCCTGTTGCGCGCTACCGAAGGCTCGCTCGAGATCGACCGGCACCGGCGCCGCCCGGCCGCTGTCCGGCAGTCCGGCAATGAGCGCAAGACCACCGGCCGCAGCCATGCCCACCAGGACGAGGCCGGCAAGTTTGCCGGTAAGTTTGAACGACGATCCTTGGAGCTTCGAGACTTGGGGTGTCACC
>JBFELD010000176.1:0-5886 GCA_041552375.1 Kiloniellaceae bacterium
GTGGCGACCCTTCTTGTCGCCCGAGCGCCATACCGATTTTCCTTGGCCCCATATATCCCCGGCGAGAGACACGGTGAATAACGCAGCCTGTAGAATGGCGACAAAAATCACGAAATTTATCACGACTATTTTGACGAACTTCCACATACGGCCTCGCTTGATAGCCTCCAAAAACGAGGAGACCAGAATTGCATAATGGTTTAAACTCCACCGTCTAGTCGATGCCTGCTCCCACGCGCCGCTTGCGAGCTTCTTCGATCCGGACGATGTCGGCGCTCGCCGCTGCAGGTGATCCCTCCTGGCCATAGCCCAATGCCGGATCGAGCCTTCGGGTCACCATCGCGTCCATAAGCGCCAATTGCTCGGGTGTGAAGTAATCGCGGTAGCCGCCGATTTTACCGCGGCGCACCTTACGCGCATCGGGATCGTCGTCTTTCTGTCTGGAGATGCCGCCGCCGGTGAAATGTCCGGACGCCTCCAACTTTTTCAGGTTATCGAAGGAGGTGAAACGGATCGCCTCTTCAAGCGCCTGTTCAAGGCAAGGTTCACCCATGAGGCTGAGCGTGAGGGTGAGCGTCGCCTTGGGGTCGGCACGCATCGCTTCATAGGAGGTAAGGTGGCCCTCCGGTAGACGGCCGACGCGGCGCTTCCAGGTATTGAGGTAGTCGATCATGAAGGAAAGGCCCAACTCGCCCTCAAGGACGAACTCCTGTAGCGATATGGACCGTCGGTCGATGGGCCGGCTGAGCGTCGCGTTGATCAGCTCGACCTTGGCCTCGCTCTCGCGCTTGGTGAACTGAAAGTACCAGGATACGGCCAGGTCGGCGGGATGGCGGGAGATGAAAAGCACCGGCTTGCGGCGCAACGCGTGGCCCCCGCGGTCTTCGTCCAGGGCCTCGGCAATGATCGATTGGTAGCTGTAATGGCCATTGGTGCAAAAGACGGGAGGGACGGCGCGCTCTCGGCGGTGAAGCTCGTCGGACTTTGCGATCAGGTCCGAGGGGAGGTCGTGCTTTACCTGGAAATACCGCGAGATCATGGTCCGCAACCAGGTATTGCCGCTCTTTTGATGCGCGACGATGATCATGGGTGCTCGGCGGGCCTTGCCGAACTCCAGTCGCCTAAGGAGCGTGCGCCGAAGCGCAACACGATGCATTTTGGGCAGCGGCCAGGTGGGCCAGAGTATGGCGCGGCGCTTGGCGCGGTCGGAAAAAACTGGCAGTGATGGGGACATACGCTGCGGTTCTGCACATACGATGCGGCCCGCCGGTGCGGTCGCGGCAATCGATCTTTTATAGCGAATCCGGTTAGTCGTAAAGATTATAAGTCGGGGCAGCGACCCTTCTCTGGCTTGCCTTATTGGATGAATAGGAGATCGGTTCCGGTCTCGCGGGTCCGCGGGCCTGATTTTCGGCGGTGAGTAAAGAACCGCTCGATCCGTGCTTGCGAGCCGGAGAGTTGAACGGCGCGTTTGGGGCTCTATATTGATCTTCGGGGCTCCGGCGAAGTCTTGACGCTGCTCAAGGACGGCGCCATAAGCCCGTTATCATAGTGGTAAGCGAATCCGGCATGGTCGTCCTTGATGGGCGGCAAGCCACACAAGACGAAAAAGAAAGGGGATTCGGTGAGCACTGCAGTAAGACACTCGGAGAAGTACTACGGTACTCACCCGAGCTTCAAAACCCGTCTGCGTCATCGCAAGCTGGGTTATTTCCTCCACCGCAACCGCAAACGTCCGGAGGGCTTGAGACCCGAGCCCGAATGCCTGGTCATGGAGCCGGCGCCGGGTACGGCTGTCAGCGACAAGCCGCCGGTCAGGATTTTTCTCGGCACCGAGGCCAAGCAGTTTCGCGCCGAGCGAATGTTCATCAGGTCTATCGCCCAGGCCCGTGATCCGTCGCGGCGCTACGAGGTCTATTTGATGAACGATCTGGCCGGCTTCGACCGTCGGGGCTGGAAGACCGGCTTCACCAACTACCGCTATGCCATTCCGGCCTTGGCCGGCAATCGGGGGCGGGCGATCTACAACGATGTCGATCAGATCTATCTGGGTGACCCCGGCGAGCTCTTCGACCGCGACATGAAGGGCAAGGGGGTGCTCGGCATCAATGAGCGCGAGACCTCGGTGATGCTGATCGACTGCGAGCGCATGGCCGACGTCTGGCGACTGGAATACGCTCAGGAAGGACGCAAGCATAAGTTCTTCCGCTCGCAAATGCATGACCGGGACCTCTGGGGTCCGATGCCGGGTGTTTGGAACGCCCGCGATTGGGAGTACCAGGAGGGCGAATCCAAGCTGTTGCATTACACGACACTTCAGACCCAGCCTTGGCGGCCCTTTCCCAAAGAACTACGCTATCACGATAGTCCTGAGGGCCGGATTTGGTTCGACATGGAGACAGCGGCCGATCAGGCCGGCTACACCGTCTTCGACGAAGCGAGGCCGAGCCGGCGATTCGCGGCTGCCCTCGAGGCCTGGAGGACCTCTCGCGAAAACGTGCCGGTGGCCGAATTCGGCGACTACGTGAAGGTCACGCATCCCTCGTCGACCTGCGCCTCATGTCTCGATTTCGGGGCCGCCGGCTTGAGCGAGCCAGGGCGAGTGGAGGCATTCGATTTTGCGGATCCGGCAAGCCCGGCGAAAAATGCCTATGAGATCGTCATATTGGCCGATCTCGCCTCGCGGATGCCATGCGAGGATGTCCCATGGCTGCTCGACAAGGCCTTCGCCGCGTCATCCGGCGATGTTGTGGTCTTCGCAACCCATGAGGGCGAGGCCACGGTTTCGGCGGACGCGATGGCGCAGGATCCCGACTGGTGGCGGGGCCAGATGCAGGCTGCGGCCCAGCGGGCGCCCGACCGGCGCTGGATGTTGGTCCTTGTCAAGGCGGGGGCTGCGCTCTCGTCGGCACGGGTCATCCGCAGCTGAGCGATCGCGGACGATCCGCCAAGCCTCTTGGGCCAGGAACCGGTCATGCTTAATCTTGAGAGCCTCGCGTTCGATTACGAGCCCTACCCTATCGGCATCGCCCGGCCGGCGGTGGACCCCGACGTCTATGCCGAGATGGTGCGCAGCTTTCCCAGCCCGGAGGTCTTCCGGGACCGGCGTGACAAGGGCAGCAAGTTCGCGCTGTCGCGGCATAACCACCGCGCCGCCTATTACCGTCACGTCAAATCCCATGACATCTGGCGACGCTTTTACGACTACATCGACAGTCGCGCGTTCATCGAGCAGACGCTGGATCTGTTGAAGCGGCGCAACATCGATCTTGGTGTGGGTCAGCGTAGCTTCGGCCAACACATGGTCGAACGGTTCCGTGCCCTCAAGAAGGGTGCGCCCCTACCGCATTTTCCCAAGCTTTCGGCCCGCTTCGAGTTTTCCACCATGCCCGTGGCCGGCGGCTGCATCCGGCCCCACACCGACAATCCAACCAAGATCATCACCCTGGTCATGTCGATTTTGGAGGAGGGCGAATGGGAGGAGAGCATCGGCGGCGGAACGTCGGTGGTCCGACCCAAAGACCGCACCAAGGTTTTCAACTACGTCAACGGCTATCTGGATTTCGACGAGGTTGACGTGGTCAAGACCTTCCCCTTCCAGCCGAACCAGTGCCTCTTGTTCGTCAAGACCTACAACTCCTGGCATGCGGTCTGGCCGATGACCGGCAACGATCCCACCAAGCTGCGGCGCACGCTCACCATCAATATCGAAAGCAGTTAGACCCGCCCCCGCCCGGCGTGGTCCAGCGCCAGGCTCTAAAAGTCGAAGTAGATGAACTTGGCCGAGCTACCGGTGCTGATGGTAATGGCCAGCACCCAAAGAAAGGCGATGGCCGGCCAGTACAAAGCCGCGGGCGCACGCCGGACGAAAAGCCGGATGCGACGATGATCGTCGAAGGGATGGGCCAGGAAGAACACGGCCAGAAGCGCCAGGTGGAAGGCATGGGCGGAGAAGAACCTTGCCGGATCGCCGAGGGTGCCGATGAAAGGTCCGGCGGCGATCGTGCCGGCGGTCGCAAGATCGGGGGCCCGGAAAAAGATCCAGAGCGCGGTGACGATGTGGAAGGTGATCAGAACGGCCAACCATCGGGGCATCCGCCGGGTGCCACCGAACCATCGACGTGCGAACTGGCTGACGGCGACCCCCAACCCATGCAGCAAGCCCCAGATCACGAAGGTCCAGGCGGCGCCGTGCCATAGGCCGCCCAGGGTCATCGTGATCATGACAGCGGCCACTTGCCGCACCGGTCCACGGTGGCTCCCGCCCAGGGGTATGTAGAGATAATCGCGCAGCCAGTGGGACAGCGTGATATGCCAGCGCCGCCAAAACTCGGCGATCGACCGGCTGGCGTAGGGGCTGCGGAAGTTGTTCGGCAACCGCACCCCGATGGCCAGGGCCAGGCCGATGGCCATGTCCGTATAGCCGCTGAAGTCGCAATAGATCTGCAGCGAGAAGCCATAGATCGCCAGCAGATAGTCGAGGGCGCTGAGGCCTGCGGGGTTTGCATAGACCGTATCTACGGCGATGGCGATCTGATCGGCGAAGACCAGCTTCTTGACGAGACCGACCGAGAAAATAGCAAGCCCCGCCGTCACCGCACGCCAACGTGCTGGGCGAGGCGTTTTCAACTGGGGGATTAGCTCGTGCGGCCGCAAGATCGGCCCGGCGATCAGGTGCGGGAAGAACAGGACATAGCTGAGAACCCAGCGTGCCCCGCGCTCCAGCGGATAGTCGCCGCGGGTCACGTTCACGACATAGGCGATGAGAGTGAAGGTGATGAAGGAAATGCCGAGCGGCAGACCGAGGTCGACGACCTGGCGCTCACCGAATCCCAACAATGGGGCGGCCAGGTCGTTGACGAAGAAGTTCGTGTACTTGAAGAACCCGAGCGGCAGGAGCATGACGATCAGTCCGACGATCAAGCGCCGCTTGCGCACGCGGGCGTCTTCGCTTGCCATCAGCCACAGCGCCGCCGTATAGGCGATCAACGTCAGCGCGAAGGGAAGGCCGGTGTAGAGAACGTTCCAATAGCCGTAGAAAATAGCGCTGCCGAGGATGATCAGCCAATTGCGGTAGGCCCGCGGGACGATCAGATGCGCCGCGAAGTAGAGCGCGAAGAAGACGAAGAATATTGGTGAGCTGAAAAGCATCGTGTCGGTTAGCCGAGCATTGCCTACGTCCCGGCCCGTGTGCCTTTAGTCACCGGCGGCATCCGCAGCCTTTAAGACGGGATAGAGGGCTTCGGCCATGATCTCGTGGCCGAGGCTGTTGGGGTGAGGGTCGCCGGGCATGGCCCAGAGCTCCTGGGCGGTGAGGCCCTCGAAACTCGAGAGGACGTCGACGAAGATGAAGCCATACCGCTCGGCGATCCCTGCCATCAGTTGGTGGATGTCCGCGAAGGGGTAGTCTTCCAGGTTATGGACGTCCGGCGTCATCGCCAGATAGACGCGCACGCCATTTTCCGCCGCATAGTCCCTCAGTCGAGCGAGCGAGGCCTGCATGGCTTGAAATCCTTCCGCCTCGGGCTCGTAGACCTGTTTGTAGTGCGTGACCAAGTTGGTCTCGTCGCCCCTGTGGAGCACGCGGTTGGTCGCGATCCAAAGAGTCACCGCGAGTTGGCTATGCCGCAGGAAGACGTTCCCGCCGCCCGGCTCCAGAACCTCGGCGTCGTTTATGAAGTAATGCACGACGATATCCGTGGGTTCGAGCGCGCTTAGCTTGGTCAGCAAGCGTTCGACATAGCGCTCGGTGTTGTAGTTGCCGATGCCGGCGTTCAAGACCTCGGTCTTCGGGCCGCCGGCGGCATCGAACATCGCCTGCAAACGAGAGGTGATCGTTTCTTCGTCCGGCACGCCCCAGCCCAGGGTCACCGAGCTACCGAGGAA
>JBFELD010000177.1:0-5864 GCA_041552375.1 Kiloniellaceae bacterium
ATTTAGGGCCGGTTTCAGTGGGGATTTAGTGGGGAGAAAAGATAAAGAGATCAGTGATCAAATCTAAATCATTGAAAAAAATGGTGCCGCCGGAGTGAATTGAACACTCGACCCCACCCTTACCAAGGGTGTGCTCTACCCCTGAGCTACGGCGGCACGCGTGCCTTGGGCGGGCGCGGCGGAAGATGCCACCAGGTCTCGCCCAAGGCAAGAGCGAAGTCGCGGTGCCCTCGTCGATCGCTCGAGCGTCCGTTTCGCCTCAGTCGTGCCCAAAGTCCGCCTTGACCGCACCGCAATCGCGCGACACCTTTGCGACCCAGATCAAAGGATCGTGGGATCGCCTGATCATGTCGTCGCCCAAGGATAGCAGCGGCCGGGAGCGCAAGGCCCGCCTCGCCGAGGCGCTGCGCGCCAACCTGCGCCGCCGCAAGGCGCAGAGCCGGGGCCGGGCCGAAAGCATCCGCTCGCCCGAAGGCGCCGGGGGAGACCGGGACGTGGCTCCCCGCCGCCCCGACCGCGCCGGAGGAGATCGTGACCCGGCACCCCGGCGACCCGATCGTGCCGGAGGAGACCGGGATGCCCCGCCTCGCCGGCCGGGACGCGCGGGAAAGCGCCGCGGTAGGAGTTGAGAGCATGAGTTTGACACTGGGGGTTTGACACTGGGGGTTTGACACTGGGGGTTTTGCACTGGGGAGTTTTGCACATTTGCACAGGCTGGGCGCTTGAGCCGCCCGCACCTTTTCAGTAGAACCGCGGTACCGGCCGGATCGGTCGAAACCCAGAGCGCCAACCCGAGGGAGCAAGCGGTCATGGCCATCATGCCAGATAGCTGGATTCGCCGCATGGCGCGCGAAAAGGGCATGATCGAGCCCTATGTCGAAAGCCAGCGCCGCGAGGGGGTCATCTCCTACGGCGTCAGCTCCTATGGCTATGACGCCCGGGTGGCCGAGGAGTTCAAGGTCTTCACCAACGTCGACAACGCCTTGGTCGACCCCAAGGCCTTTTCCGAGCAGTCCTTCGTCGAGCGGCAGACGGAGGTCTGCATCATCCCGCCCAACTCCTTCGCCCTGGCGCGGACGGTGGAGTACTTCCGTATTCCCCGCGAAGTGCTGGTGATCTGCCTGGGCAAGTCGACCTACGCGCGCTGCGGCATCATCGTCAACGTGACGCCGCTTGAGCCCGAATGGGAGGGCCACGTCACGCTCGAGTTCTCCAACACCACGCCCCTGCCGGCCAAGGTCTATGCCAATGAGGGGGCCTGCCAGTTCCTGTTCCTGAAAGCCGACGAGGTTTGTGAAATCTCCTATGCCGATCGCAAGGGCAAGTACATGGGCCAGCGCGGCGTCACCCTGCCCAAGCTCTAGAGCCACGCAAGCCTCGCCGCGCGAGGACGAAAGAGAGTCGTCGATGGATCGTATCCTCATTCGTGGCGGAAAGCCCCTCAAAGGGGAGGTTCGAATCAGCGGTGCCAAGAACGCGGCTTTGCCGCTGATGGCGGCGGCCTTGCTGACCGAGGAGGGCCTGCGACTGGAGAATTTGCCGGACCTGGCCGACATCCGCACCATGGCCCAGCTCCTCGAGCAGCACGGGGTCACGGCAAGATGGAACGGCCAGGAAGGGGCCGGGCGAGCGGTCCTCCTGGCCGCGCCCGCGATCACCAGCACCCGCGCGCCTTATGAGCTGGTCCGCCGGATGCGCGCTTCGGTCCTGGTTCTGGGCCCCTTGTTGGCGCGCGAGGGCATGGCCGAGGTCTCCCTGCCGGGCGGCTGCGCCATCGGCACGCGCCCCGTCGATTTGCACTTGAGCGGCCTGGAGGCGATGGGCGCGGTCATCGATCTCGTCGACGGCTACGTTCACGCCAGCGCCCCGGGCGGTCTGCATGGCGCGGAGATCGTTTTTCCCAAGGTCTCGGTCGGGGCGACGGAGAACCTGGTCATGGCGGCGGCGCTGGCCGACGGCGAGACCCGTTTGATCAATGCTGCCCGTGAGCCCGAGGTGGCGGATCTCTGCCACTGTCTTGTCAAAATGGGCGCCCGGATCGACGGCATCGGGACGAGCGAGCTTAGGATCGACGGCGTCCCACGACTTTCCGGTGCGGTGCACCGCGTCATCCCCGACCGCATCGAATGCGGCACCTATCTCATGGCGGCCGCGATCACGGGTGGGGAGATGACGCTTCTGGACGGGCGGGCCGAGCACCTGGGCGCGGTGCTCGAGGTGGCGCGCGCCGCCGGTATCGATGTGAGGCCGAGCGAACGTGGCCTGGAGGTCTCGTGCGGTCCCGCCGGCCTGAAGGCGGTGGACATGGTGACCGAGCCTTACCCCGGCTTTCCGACGGACTTGCAGGCCCAGTTCATGGTTCTCATGTCGAAGGCCGAGGGACGCGCGACCATCACCGAGACGATCTTCGAGAACCGGTTCATGCACGTACCCGAGTTGGCCCGCATGGGGGTCGAGGCGGATGTGCAGGGTGCAACGGCGGTGGTGCGTGGCGGCGCCGCGCTGACGGGGGCCGAGGTCATGGCGACTGATCTGCGCGCCTCCGTCTCGCTGGTCCTGGCCGGTCTGGCGGCGGAAGGGGAGACAATCGTCAACCGGATCTATCATCTCGACCGCGGCTACGAGCATGTCGAGGAAAAGCTCGCCCGCTGCGGGGCGGAGATCGAAAGGCTGCCGGACGGTGCGCCGTCCGAAGGGCGCGCGGCCGAGGCCGTGCCCGCTGCGCGACGTGGCGTGGCATGATATCCTGAGATCCTGCGACACGATCTGCCCGTCCCGGAGCCGTCACGGACCATGCAACCTTCCGCCACCCGTCCCTTGAAGCTGAGAGCCCGCGACCGCGGTGATCTCGAGGTCATCTCGGCGTTGCTGCAGGATGCCTTGGTGCCGCTGGTGGATGTCTCCTATCTGCCGCGAGAGAAGCGTTTCGTCCTGGTGGCCAATCGCTTCCGCTGGCCCGAGGCGGAGCGCGGGACGGATGCGCCCGTGCCCGTGCCACCTCCGCCCGGCCAAGATGCCAGCTTCGCCGATACCGAGGAGAGCCCTCCCTTCGGGCGTGTGAATTGCGGCATTTGCTTCGACCGGGTCATCGGCGTACGCAGCACCGGCATCGACCGCCATGACCGCGAGCAGATTCTCAATCTCCTCGCCATCGAAGTCGACGACGGCGCGGTGACGCTCGTCTTTTCGGGGGGCGGGGCCATTCGGCTGGAGGTTTCGGATCTTCTCTGTCACATGGAAGACCTGGGCGAGGCCTGGCCGACGCGCTGGCGCCCGACCCATGACGATCGCTCGCAATCGTCCGGCTGACCCGTGGCACGGACCGCTTGGAGGGGATAGGGCGTGGTTGCATCGCGAAGAAGCCCGGTTGCGCACCCTGCGACCAGCGATGACTTGGTGCTGGCGGTGCCCAAGGGCCGCATCCTCGCCGAGCTGACACCGCTGCTCGCCCGGGCGGGGATCGAGCCGGAGCCCGAGTTTACCGACGAGGCCTCGCGCCGGCTTCGTTTCACCACCAATGTTCCAGGCCTCGAGGTGATCCGGGTCAGGTCCTTCGATGTCGCCACTTTCGTTGCTTTCGGCGCGGCGCATCTGGGCGTTGCCGGCAACGACGTGTTGATGGAGTTCGACTATCCGGAGATCTATGCGCCGGTCGATCTCGACATCGGCCACTGTCGACTTTCGGTCGCCGAGCCGGCGGCGCTGGTCGACAGCGATGATCCGCAGCGCTGGAGCCACATCCGCATCGCCACCAAATACCCCGAGCTGACCCGGCGGCATTTTGCCCAGCGTGGCGTGCAGGCCGAATGCATCAAGCTAAGCGGCGCCATGGAGCTGGCGCCGAGCCTGGGCCTCTGCCGACGCATCATCGACCTGGTCTCGACCGGCGCGACGCTGAAGGCCCATGGCCTGGTCGAGGTCGAGGTGATTGCCGAGGTAACCTCTCGTTTAATCGTCAATCGCGCGGCCTTCAAAACACGGAACGAGGAGCTGCGCGGATGGGTCGAAAGATTGCGGGAGGCGGCCCATGGCGGCTGAACCGAGGGACAAGGGTCCAGCCCGCCTGACGACCCGCGATGCTGATTTCGAGACGGCCTTCGCCGCTTTTGTCGAGACCAAGCGCGAAGCCGCCGAGGAGGTGGGAGACGCGGTAGCCGAGATCATCGCCCAGGTGCGGCGTGAGGGTGACGCGGCGCTCTTTCGGTTGACGGCACGGTTCGACGATTTTGATCCCGCCGAGCGAGGCCTGGCCGTGGGCGACACGGAGGTTGGGGCCGCGCTCGCCGCGGTGCCGCGCGATCAACGCGAAGCGCTGGAGCTGGCGGCGGCTCGGATCGCCGACTACCACGAGCGGCAGCGGCCCGAGGATCTCTGGTACCAGGACGATGCGGGCAACGGCTTGGGATACCGCTGGACCCCGGTCGATGCCGCGGGCCTCTACGTGCCGGGTGGGCTGGCCGCCTATCCCAGCTCGGTCCTGATGAACGCGATCCCAGCTCGCATTGCCGGCGTGCGCCGCTTGGTCATGGTGGTTCCCATGCCCGGTGGCGAGGTCAATCCCTTGGTGCTCGCCGCCGCCAAGGTCGCCGGCATCGGTGAGATCTACCGCGTCGGCGGGGCGCAGGCGGTGGCCGCTCTGGCCTATGGGACCGAGAGCATTGCCGCGGTGGACAAGATCGTCGGCCCCGGCAACGCATATGTCGCAGAGGCATAGCGCCAAGTCTTCGGCGCGGTCGGCATCGATTCGATTGCCGGGCCGTCGGAGGTCCTGGTGGTGGCCGATGGCGACAGCGATCCACGCATCATCGCCGCCGACCTTCTGGCCCAAGCCGAACACGATACCTCGGCTCAGGCCATTCTCATCACCGATGATGAAGACCTTGGCGAGGCGGTCGCCCGGGCCGTCGAGCAGCTCTTGCAGGAGTTGCCGCGTGCGGAGATCGCCGGTGCGAGCTGGCGCAGCTTTGGCGCCATCATCCAGGTCTCCACGCTCGAAGAGGCGCCGGGCCTGATCAACCGGATCGCCCCTGAGCACCTGGAGCTGGCGGTCGCCGATCCCGATAGCCTGCTCGGCGAGATCCGGCACGCCGGCGCCATCTTTCTCGGCCGCCGAACGCCCGAGGCGATCGGCGATTACGTGGGCGGACCCAATCACGTGCTGCCGACGGCGAGGGCGGCGCGTTATGCCTCCGGCCTTTCAATTCTCGATTTCATGAAGCGCACGACGCTGCTTGCCTGCTCGCAAAGCGGTCTCGATGAGATCGGTGGTGCGGCGGAGATCCTCGCGCGTGCCGAAGGACTGGACGCGCATGCCTTGTCGGTGCGTCTGCGCCGCGGTCGGTCCTGAGTCTCGAGATTTCTTTTCGATGCAGCCTGCCCGACCTCCTTCCGGCTTTGCGGCGCGGATTTCCGCTGATAGGTTTCGCCAAGCCGGGCCGGGCCCGGCTGAGGTGAGGACAGGCTATGGCGGAAGACCATCAACCGTCTGAGGACGACGGCAGCGAGCGCATCGAGAACATCACGCTCGACGAGCGTTCGCTGGTTCGACGATCACCGGAGGTCGAACACGAACGCCAAGTGGCGATCTTCGACTTGCTGGAAGCGAATTCCTTCTCTCCGAACGGATCTTTCACGGGCCCCTACGATCTGCATTTACGGATCGAGGAGAACCGCTTGATATTCGACGTGCGCGACGTCGCCGAGCAGCCGATGATCGCCATTGCGCTCTCGCTTACGCCCTTTCGGCGCATCGTGCGCGACTACTTCGCCGTCTGTGAGAGCTATTTCGAGGCTATCAAGACCGCCAGCCCGGCCAAGATCGAGGCTATCGACATGGGCCGTCGCGGACTGCACAACGACGGCTC
>JBFELD010000178.1:0-5842 GCA_041552375.1 Kiloniellaceae bacterium
GACGATGTTCCACGCCGCCCACAGGCCGGCGACCGAGAGAACGGCCAAGACCGGATACAGCAAGCCAGCCGATCCGAGGAAAACCGTCATGATGTTGCCGTCATTGGTCAGCAGGCTGACCAGCGCCAAGAGCAGCTTGCTATGGGCGATCAGCGACACCAGCGTGATCGCGGCAAGTACTTTGGCGGCTTTTGCGTAACCGGAATGCATGATGGACCTCACGCCAGCAAGGTTTCAACGTCCGATACGATGGTATTGGCTCGCGATCGTCTGCGGTCTCATACCGATGGTGCTGGGCAGCGCCGTCTTCGCGGCCTGGTTGGAGACCGATTCCGACAGCCTCGAAATCGTGGGAATCGTGGCCATTTATCTGGGCCTCCCGCTGTTTGCCGTGGGTGTCGTCGCACTCGTCGTGTTCACGGCCGCTGCCCGCAAGAGTGAGATCGCCTACCGGAGATCGACCGCGATAGCACTGATCATCCTGGTGGCGAACTTTCCCCTCTGCGTGGTCTATGTTTCTCTCGCTTTCGCCATGGAGAGCGCCCATCTGGTCACGATCGACAATGGCGCCGATGTGGGGGTCGGCGAGTTGATCTTGAGCGATCCGGCGGGCCGGCAATTTCCGGTCGGTACCGTGCCGCCAGGTGAGATCCGGCATGCCTGCCTCGATCTTGCCGGCGAGGGCGTCGTGCGGTTCGCCTTCACCATCGATGGCGAGACCCGCGAGGGCGTCCTCATCGGCTACTTGGCCGCTCCCCTCGGCAGCCATGCCACCTTGCGCGTGTCGGTGGAGCGAACCGTCAGCGCAAGCGAGACCTTCTCCCGCATCTCCTTGCCCGGCTTCTTGCGCTATTGCCTGTTCGGCTAATCGGGCCGAGGCCTCAGCCGCGCTGCTCGAGGGGGACGTACTTGCGCTCCACCTCGCCGGTGTAGAGCTGGCGCGGCCGGCTGATCTTCTGCTCCGGATCGGCGATCATCTCACGCCACTGCGCGACCCAGCCCACGGTGCGCGCGACGGCGAAAAGCACCGTGAACATCGAGGTCGGGAAGCCCATGGCCTTCAAGATGATCCCGGAGTAAAAATCGACATTGGGGAAAAGCTTTTTCTCGGCGAAATAGTCGTCCTTCAGCGCCAAGGCCTCCAGTTCCATGGCCAGCTCGAGGAGGGGGTCATCGAGGCCAAGTTCGGCCAGCACTTCGTGGCAGGATTTGCGCATCACGCCGGCGCGGGGATCGTAGTTCTTGTAGACCCGGTGTCCGAATCCCATCAAGCGGAAGGGGTCGTTGCGGTCCTTGGCGCGTTCGATGAACTCCGGGATGCGTTTCTTGTCGCCGATCTCCTGGAGCATCTGCAAAACCGCCTCGTTGGCGCCGCCGTGTGCCGGCCCCCAAAGCGAGGCGATGCCCGCCGCGATACAGGCGAAGGGATTGGCGCCGCTCGACCCCGCGATGCGTACCGTCGAGGTCGAGGCGTTCTGCTCGTGGTCGGCGTGGAGGATGAGAATGCGGTCCATCGCCCGCGCCAGCACCGGATTGACCTCATAGGGCTCCGTCGGCAGGGAGAACATCATGTGCAGGAAGTTCTCGGCGTAGGATAGATGGTTCTGCGGGTATGCCGAAGGCTGGCCCATCGAGTACTTATAGGCCATGGCGGCGATCGTTGGCATCTTGGCGATCAGCCGATGCGAGGCGACCATGCGCTGGTATGGATCGCTGATATCGGTCGAATCGTGATAGAAGGCCGAGAGCGCGCCGACAACGCCGACCATGATCGCCATGGGATGGGAATCGCGACGGAACCCGCGGTAGAAGTAGTTCATCTGCTCATGCAGCATCGTGTGGTAAGTTATTGTATGGACGAACTCTCCTTTTTGCTTCGGGCTTGGCAGATTACCGTGCAGGAGGAGATAGCAGACCTCCATGAAGTCGCTATGCTCGGCCAAATCCTCGATCCGGTAGCCGCGATGCATCAACACACCAGCCTCGCCATCGATGAAGGTGAGGGATGATGAGCAGCTCGCGGTTGAGGTGAAGCCCGGGTCGTAAGTGAAATAGCCGGTCTCGGCGTAGAGCTTACGCACATCGATGACCCGCGGGCCATGCGAGCCGTCCATGACCGGCAGCTCGAAACTCTCGCCGCTGGAATGTAGGGTAACGGTAACGCTATCGGTGTTGGTCCCGTGCTCGCTCATATCGGTGCATCCCGTTTGTGGCCCCGGGGGCCGCGCTGGCCGTTTGGCAGTGCAACATAAAGGCTCGGGGCCCTGCGATCAATATATGGGCTAGGGGGCGATTGATCGGCCGCATTGGCGCGCGCGTGAAGAAAGGCCGGCGCCCGAAGCAATCTCGGACGCCGGCTAAGTACGACTACTCACAGGGAGGTAATGCGTCATCCTGCCGCCTCTGAATTAAAGGTCGGTGAATACAGTGATTTTTAGACAGATTTAGGCCAGCTTCGAGAGCGGCCACGCCGCCGGGAAAAGCGCCTAATCCTGCGGTGTCAGGCAGTCGTCGAGGCGGGATAGGGTTTCGTCAGGCCCTAAAACGGCCATCACTTCGAAAATTCCGGGTGACGTCGTCTTGCCGGTCAACGCGGCGCGCAAGGGTTGGGCGATCCTGCCCAGCTTCACCCCCTGGTCTTCAGCGAAGTTTCTCGCCGCCGTCTCCAGGCCGTCCTCTGTCCAGGCCTCCTGGTTTTGGATCAGCGGCCTAAGCGCCTTCAACATTGGTTCCGATCCGGCGTCGGACAGAATCTTTCGCGCTTTCTCATCGAGGTCGAGCGGCCTCGATGATGCATAAAACAATGCGTTATCAGCGAGTTCCGGCAATGTTTTGGCTCTTTCCTTCAGTCCTGCCATGCCGCGCGTGACGCGCTCCATACGGGTTTCGTCCAAGGCGCCACCCAGGGCATTTTCGAGGCGCGGGCGGACCAGCTCGGCGAGGGTCGCATCGTCCATCTCGCGCAAGTAATGGGCGTTGAGGCTGTTCAGCTTGTCGAAGTCGAAACGCGCTGCTGCCTTGTTGACTCCGGGGAGGTCGAACCAGGCGATTGCCTGATCGGTCGGGATGATCTCGTCGTCGCCGTGGCTCCAGCCCAGGCGCAATAAGTAGTTCCTGAGCGCTTGCGGCAGATAGCCCATGTCGCGGTATGCCTCGACCCCCAAAGCCCCGTGCCGCTTGGAGAGCTTGGCACCATCGGGGCCGTGGATCAGGGGGATGTGGGCGAAAACCGGCTCGGGCCAGCCGGCGGCGCGAAAAAGCTGGGTCTGGCGGAAGGCGTTGGTCAGGTGATCGTCGCCGCGGATGACGTGGGTGATCCCCATGTCGTGGTCATCGACGACGACGGAGAGCATGTAGGTCGGCGTTCCGTCGGCGCGCAGCAGGACCATGTCATCGAGCTGCGCGTTGGGCACAGTCACCTCGCCTTGAACCGCATCCTGGATCACGGTCTCGCCGCTGAGCGGCATTTTCAGCCTGACCACGGGATCGACACCGGCGGGCGCCTCGGCCGGATCGCGGTCCCGCCAGCGGCCATCATAGAGGCGCGCGCGACCCTCGGCCCGTGCTTCGGCCCGCATCTCCTGCAGCTCTTCGGGCGTGCAGTAGCAGCGATAGGCCTTGCCGGCCTGAAGGAGTTCCTCGGCGAGGACGGCATGACGCTGAGCGCACTCGGACTGATAGATGACCTCGCCGTCCCAATCGAGCTCTAGCCAACTCAGCCCCTCCAGGATGGCGGTGACCGCCTCCTTGGTAGAGCGCGCCCGGTCCGTATCCTCGATCCGAAGGCGAAACGTCCCGCCGTGATGGCGGGTGAAAAGCCAATTGAACAAGGCTGTGCGCGCGCCGCCGATATGCAGGAACCCGGTGGGCGAGGGGGCGAAACGTGTGACGACGTCTCGGCTTTGCGTGCTCATCGTACCTCCCGCATGGCGTCCCTGGGTGTTGGAGCTGTGATGTCAGCTCGGGTGTTCCTCATACACCGAACGCAGGAGGCACGCCAGACATCGCCCGGCCCCAGAGCAAAGACCGGGCTTTCATCGCGCTTGGAAAGGCCGCATCCTCGGCGGAGAAAGGTGCGTTGAGGTTCTCAATTGTCGACGGTGCTTCGAATTCCCGCCAAAGCCGCTGCCGAGAGGCGAGTTCGCTGGACGGCGCTGCTCAGTGTCGAGAGGGCTCAGTTTTTTCTTTGGTTGCCGGTGCTGTTCGCCGCGGCGATCGGCCTTTATTTCTCCCTGCCGGTTGAGCCGCCGCCGCTCGCGAGCGTGCCCTTTTTCGCCATTGCCGCGCTGCTTTGGGCCGCAACGTGGCGTCGGCGCTGGATGCACTACCCGGCGATCGCGTTGACAGTTCTGTGCTGCGGCTTTCTTGTCGCGCAAGGACGCACCGCCCTTGTGGCGGCGCCGGCTTTGGAGCGCGGGCTGGATCCGGTCATGCTGGAGGGTGAGATCCTTGCGCTTCAACCCAGGGCCGGGGTCACACGTGTCGTTTTGCACTGCCTCGTTATCGACGGCCTGCCGCCCGATCGCACGCCGCAGCGCGTGCGCATCCGGCTCGGCGCAAAAATGGCCGAAGGTGTACAGCCCGGGCGCCGGGTTCGACTGCGCGTGGTCTTGCGGCCGCCGCCGGAGCCGACGGCGCCCGGTGCGTTCGACTTCGCACGACAAGCATACTTTGAGCGTCTGGGCGCGGTCGGCTTCGCGCTGTCGCCGCCGCGGCCGGTGTCGAGCGAGGGGCAGGCCGGTGGGCCCCTCTCAACGCAGTGGCGGATCTTTTGGGAGGGCGCGCGCTTGGCGATTGCCCAGCGGGTCCGTACCGTTCTCGGCGGCGAGACCGGAGCGCTGGCCGTGCCGTTGATGACCGGCATTAAAGGAGAGCTATCCGCCGCGACGACGGCGGCCATGCGCGATTCGGGGTTGGCTCATTTGCTGGCCATCTCGGGGCTGCACATGGGGCTCGTCGCCGGATGGCTGTTCTTCGCGGTAAGGTTCGTCTTGGCGCTCATGCCGCGGATCGCTCTGTTTCATCCGATCAAGAAATGGTCGGCGGTCGTGGCCGTACTGGGTGCCTTCGTTTATCTGTTTCTCGCCGGAGCCACGGTGCCGACGCAACGGGCGTTCTTCATGGTCGCGATGGTTTTCGCCGCCGTGCTGATCGACCGCCGGGCTCTGACCCTGCGGTTGGTTGCCTGGGCCGCTTTGGTCGTCCTGATGATTGCGCCGGAGAGCCTTCTGACGGCAAGCTTCCAACTCTCCTTCGCCGCCGTGACGGCCCTGGTCGCGTTTTTCGAGCTGATGTCTCGCAAGAGCGAATGGATAGAGCGACGGCAGGGCTTGGTGGCTAATCTCTTCAATTACATGACGGTCGTGGCTTTGGTCGGGTTGGTCGCCACGGTCGCGACCGCCCCCTTCATCGCTTACAACTTCAACCGGCTCGCCCTCTATGGCCTGTTCGCCAACATGCTCGCCGTGCCGGTCATGTCGTTGTGGATCATGCCTTGGGCTCTTGTGGGGTTCTTATTGTTGCCCTTCGGGATCGAGGCTTTGGCACTCTACCCAATGGGCCTCGGCATCGATCTCGTCCTGTGGTGGGCGGAGGTTATCGCCGGCCTGCCTCTGGCCGTCGTTCCCCTGCCCGCCTTCTCGACGAGTGCCGTCGTTGCCATTGCATTCGGCGGGCTTTGGATCGCGATCTGGCGAAGCCGCTGGCGGCTTCTGGGGCTGGGCCCTTTGCTATTGGGACTCGGCCTGGCCCTGTCGCCGGGCCTTCCCGACATCCTGATCAGCGGCGATGGGCGGCTTGCGGCCCTGCGGTTAGAGGAGGGCGCGTTGGCCGTCTCGAGCCA
>JBFELD010000179.1:0-5799 GCA_041552375.1 Kiloniellaceae bacterium
CCGGTCATGCCGCTCAGATCCTCGCCTTTTTCGTCTTCATGGAGCCGGGCGACGAATTCATCGCCTCCGACAAGCTCTATGGCGGCTCGATTACCCAATTCGGCAAGACTTTCAAGAAGTTCGACTGGAACGTTAATTTTGTAGATCTGGACGAGCCGGAAGCCGCGCGCCGGGCCTTGACCCCGAAGACCAAGGCCATTTTCGCCGAGAGCCTGGCCAACCCGGGCGGCGTCGTCACCGACATCGAGGCGCTGGCCGCGATCGCCCGCGAGGCCGGCATTCCCCTCATCATCGACAATACGCTGGCCACCCCCTACCTCTGCCAGCCGATCGATTGGGGGGCGGACATCATCATTCACTCGACCACCAAGTTCCTCTCCGGCAACGGCACGTCCATCGGCGGCGCGGTGGTCGACAGCGGCCTCTTCGACTGGGGCCAGAACGACAAGTTCGGCGGCCTCACCAAGCCCGAGCCGGCCTATCACGGCCTTACCTTTTACGAGACCTTTGGCGATATGGCCTTCACCACCCACGCCCATGCCGTGGGCCTGCGCGACCTGGGCCCGACCATGGCGCCTCAGAACGCTTTTTATACCCTGCTGGGGATCGAGACCCTCTCCTTGCGCATGGACCGGCACTGCCAGAACGCGCAAAGCATCGCCGATTTCCTCGAGGGCCATGACGCGGTCGACTGGGTCTCCTACGCCGGCCTGTCCTCCAGCCCCTATCACGGCCTGGCCAAGAAGTACCTGAAGGGCCCGGGCGCGGTCATGACCTTCGGGATCAAGGGCGGCTTCGATGCCGGCGTGCGTTTGGTGGAGAACTGCGAACTCTTTTCCCACCTCGCCAATCTCGGTGATACGCGCTCGCTGATCCTGCATCCGGCCTCCACCACGCACCGGCAACTGACCGAAGAGCAGCGCATCACCGCCGGGGCCGGGCCCGACGTCATCCGCCTGTCCATCGGTCTGGAGACCGTCGACGATCTGATCGCGGATTTGGATCAGGGCCTCGCCCGCTCTCAAGCCGCGGGCCGCGCAGTGATCTAGTCGTCCTAGGTATTTTGATAGTTGGCGATCTCGATCAGATTGCCGTCGGGATCGCGGACGTAGACCGAGGTCATGGGGCCGAGCGCACCGGCCGTCGTCCTGGGGCCGACATCGATCTCGATGCCTTGGGCGCGCAGATGATCGACGACCTCATCGATCGGCGCCTCGGTAATGAAGCAGAGATCGACGCTGCCCGGTTCAGGGACGGCCGCCTTGGGGTCGATCGGACTGGGATAAGGATGTAGGTTGATCTTCTGATCACCGAAATGAAGCGCGACCCTTCCCTTGGCGAAAGATTGCCGGCTCATGCCCAGCACACGCTCATAAAAGGCGCAGGTCCTCTCGATATCGCGAACGGTGAGGACGAGATGGTCCAAGCGGTCGAGATTCATCACACCCGTTCCTTCCCAAAGATCTGACGACGAGCATACGCGATCGGACAACGCTCAGGCGGTGCTGGGCACCACTCGTTCGCGCGGTAACAGGGCGGCCGCCAGGGCGGCGGCGGCGGCGATGGCGGCAAGGCCGGCGAACAGCCATACGAACTCACCGGTCCGGCCCTCCACCAAGGACACCGCCTGGATCGCAAGCGGCGCGGTGCCGAAGGCGAGCACGAACTTCACCCCGAAGGCGAGACCGTGATGATGGGCCGGGGTGAAGCGCGCGAGCAGCAGGTTCTCCGCTGGCAGGGTGGCCGAGGTCAGGACCACGGCGAAGATCGCCAGAAGCAAGAGCGGCGCGCCGCCGGCCAGAGCGATTAGGGCAAGTACCGGAACCTGCAGCAGGAAGCCCAGGAAATAGAGTGGTTTCAAGGGGATCCGATCCGCCAGATGGCCGCCCAAGATCTGCATCAGCCCACCAAGGAGGTAGACCGCCGCGACCAAAGCGCCGATGCCGAAGGTACCCTCTCCGGCGATATCACGAACCCGCAGGTCGAAAAGCTTCGGCATGGCCGCCTGGATCGCCTGAAACACCACGCCCATGACCACCATGGTCACCAGCAGCATGGCATAGGCCCGAAACATATCGCCGCGGCTGGGCGGGGCGCTCGACTGGGCCCGCTGCGTGCCCTCTCCCAGAAGTCCCAGCGCCACGCATATCCACAAGGCCAAGCCAGTCACGATGCACACGACGCCCGGCACGATGAAGGCGGCGCGCCAACCGAAGCCGTCGATGAGCGCGCCGGCCACCAGACCCGATGCGGCAATGCCCACGGCCCCGAAAACCCCGTTCAGTCCCAGCGCAAAGCCCCGGCGCGGCGCGTTGCGTACCAACCAGGGAATGCCGACGGGATGATAGATCGCCGCGAACACGCCAATGGCACTGAGCCCGATCATCATCGCCACGGGCCGCGAGACCAAGCCGCACAGAATACCGGCGGCGCCCAAGCCGATGAAAAAGACCACCATCATGCCTCGCGCCGACCAACGGTCAGCGATCCAGCCAGCCGGCAGAGCGCAGACGCCCACGAGCAAGGCGCCGAGCGTCCAAAGCTCGATCAGCTCGTGATAGGCGATCGTCCAGTCCCCCTCGAGCGCCAGCACGATCACGAAATAAAAGGCCGTGAACATGTGGGTGTAGGCGTGCCCGAGGCTCGAGAAGACGATGGTGAGAAGTCCGCTACGGCCGGTCATGCGCCGATCCTGACCCGGCGCGACCCCGGGCGAAAGCGTTTTCTCGCCTCATCGAAGCAAGCCACGGAAACCCAAAATCAAATGGCAACTCGCACCGACGCGCCGAATCGGTTATCATGCAATCGGGAGGCGTGCGTTTTGGAAAAATCAAAAACCAAAATGGGGAACGTCTATCCGTTCCCGAAATCAGCGGTGCGTCGATATAGGGCCCGCGCGCGCGCGCGGCCGACACCCGCTCAGAAAGCCTGGTTGAGGCGCGGCCTCGATCAACCGGGTGGCAAGTTGCCGCTCTTCGATGAGGAGGGGCAGCACTACCTGCAGCGCACTATTCGTTCGTGCATCGATCAAGGCTGGGCGGAACCCTGGTTCCACAATCCCTTGAAGCCTGACTGGACCGTGTGCCGGCTGACAGACGCTGGCCGTCGGCGGGTCGGTGGCCAAGCGGACCGCAAAGATCCGGCCCCCAAAGACCGCTGAGATTGAAGCCGGTTCGCGGTATCGCGCCCGAAGACTCCGGACGCCTGCTCGTCTATGGTGCATGACGAATGGGGCTTCTCATATGGCCCGACGAAAAGGTGGCGCATTCCATGACCGGCAAGGCACCGCGCACACGCGGAGCAAAGAAGACAAAGCGCTCCGCCGACGGCATCAAGCCGGGCGGCCCGCCTTCGACGATGCTGCAAAATCTGCCTGCGGCCCTTTACCGCTGCCGTGCCGACGAGGAGATGACGCTGGTCTTCGTGTCGCCGGGGATCGAGGCCATCTGCGGGCTGACCCCCGAAGATCTCTGCGCCCCCGGCAAGGCATCCCGCCTGTCGCTTACGCATCCCGATGAGCGAATTGAACTGCTTCGGCGTTGGCGCATCGCAAAAGAAGGCCGCTCCCCCTTCCGGCACGTGTATCGAATTCAGCGGCCCGACGGCGACCTCCGATGGATCGAGGACAGAGCAACTCTAATCGAGGAAAACGGCGAGGCCTTCTTCGATGGCCTCATGCTGGATGTCACGCAGAGCAAGCATCATGAGCAAGCGTTGGTCGGCGCCAAGATGAAGGCCGATGAAGCCAGCCAGGCGAAGTCCGCCTTTCTGGCTACCATGAGCCACGAGATCCGCACACCCTTGAATGGCATGATCGGCATGGCGGCGCTCCTTGCGAAGACCGACACCAGCCCACGCCAGCGACAATTCATCGACCTGCTGAGCAGCTCCGCGGAGGCTCTTCTCACCCTGGTGAACGACATCCTGGACTTCTCGAAGATCGAGGCCGGGCATCTCGAGCTTGAAGACACCGACTACGATCCGACGGCCCTCGTCTGCCGAGCGGTCGAGATGCTGGCGCCGCGCGCGCATGCGAAGAATATCGAGATCGGCGCCTACGTCGACCCGAAGCTGCCGGGTCATCTGCATGGCGACCCCGGCCGCCTACGCCAAATCCTGCTCAATCTCGCCGGCAATGCCATCAAGTTTACCGAGCACGGCGGCATTGCCGTGGAGCTCCTGACCCACCGGGCCGGCAAAGGCAAAGAGCTACTGGTCTTGCGGGTCCGCGATACCGGCATCGGCATCGTGCCCGGGGACGTCCCGCGACTGTTTCGGCGCTTCGCCCAGCTCGATAGCAGTGCCAACCGACGCTATGGCGGCACCGGGCTGGGACTGTCGATCTGCAAGGAGCTGGTCGAGCTCATGGGCGGCGACATAGCGGTCGAGAGTGTCTTGGACAACGGTAGTCTGTTCGAGGTGCGGCTGCCGCTGGCGACGGCCGATGCCAAGAAGACGCGCAAGCGGATCAAAATTGGCACCGGCCGGACGGCGATCGTCGCCGACGGTAACCCCGTCAGCCGGGAAGTCTTGACCCACAACCTGTCGTCAGCCGGCTTTGCCGTCGAGACCGTCGACAGCGCGGCCGCATTGCAAAGCTGGCTGGCCGACCAGGGACCGACCATGACGGAGGGGTTGATCGTGATCTCCGACAACCTCGAGGATCGGCTGGCCATCGACTTCGCGCGCGCCCTTCGCAACGACGGGACCTTCGCCGCCGCGTCACTCGTCCTCTGCGCGACCGGGCCCGCAGAGCTAGACCGCGAAGCGGCGAAAGTTTCGCCCTTCGATGGCCACCTCGTGAAGCCGGTGACGCCAGCCTCAGTCGCGGCCTGCCTGACAGCTCTCCAACCGGCCGCCGCTGCGAGCGAGACGCCCTCCAGCCGCATCGAGCAACCGCGAGACGATACGGGCGGCCAAGGGCTCAAGGTCTTGATCGTCGAGGACAACGAGATCAATCAGCTTTTGACCGTCAACATGCTTGAAAGCGAAGGGATCGCTTCGAAGGTCGCAGCGAACGGAAAAGAGGCCTTGAAGATCCTCGCGGCCGAGAGTTTCGACCTCGTCCTCATGGACATTCAGATGCCGGTGATGGACGGCTTCGAAGCGACCCGGGAGGTTCGCAAGCTTCCCTCACCGATCAGCGACATTCCGATCATTGCACTCACCGCCAATGCGATCAGCGGTGATCGCGAGCGCTGTCTGGAAGGCGGCATGAACGATTACATCGCCAAACCGATCGAACCCACACACATGGCCGAGAAGATCCGCGACTGGTGTGGACGATCGGCAAAGCGAGAGGGAGCCGAGCCCTTGAAGGCCTTGATCGGGATCCTTGACGATCTCGCTCAGCGCTCGAGCAATGCTTAGAGGTCTATTGCGGCGCCGACGCGTTGGTCATCAATTCCTTCGGTAGAAGGTCGCTCAAGCCGCTGTCGCTCAACGTCTGCTCGACCACCGGCACGGCGTCGTCCCAGCCGACGATCATCTCGACCGCCATGGCGAAGGTGGATCCAGCGGTAATGATGGCCGCCAAGAATATGATGAAGTCCATGAAGCGCACTGTCATTCCCCACTATCACGATTGCCGGTTCTCGCACGCACGGCCCACGAACGGGGGCCCGCACGTGGGAGCCCGACGTGCAAGGACCGTCTGAGAGCTCAGTAGCTTAGTGACATACTCGTGAATAAAGTCTTAGGTTTCCCGGCGCGAAATCTCGTACGAACGCCGAATTTCGCCAGCATGCGAAGATCACGCCGCCGCGTTTAGGCTTCGCCCACCTACGGGCCGGTGTCGTC
>JBFELD010000180.1:0-5780 GCA_041552375.1 Kiloniellaceae bacterium
CACCGCCGATCTAGTGATCGAGGCTCCGTCCGCTGGCTATTATGGCGGCATCGCGATTATGCAGGACACGATCGCCGCGACGGGCGGGGACAACAAGATCAACGGCGGCTCGGGCCAGCTCATCGACGGCATCATCTACTTCCCCAACCAGTTCCTTACCTTCAACGGCGGTTCCGACGCGGTGGATAGCTGCGTGCAGATCATCGCCAGCATGATCGACTTCCAGGGCAACTCGGTGCTCGAGAACGATGCGACGGTTTGCGCGGCCGTCGGCGTGGCCGCCGGTGGCACCGGCGGCGGTCAGCAAGTGGTGTTGGTGCGCTAGCGCGATCGAGCGCGCCCTTTCAGGAGCTTGACCGGCGGCGCAACGGGGACGCCCGCCGGCGCGTCGTGGGAGAGGCGCCCGCTTGCCGGGTCCCAGAAACGTGCGGCCCCGTCTTCGCCCAGTGCCAGGGGCCGGAAGAGGAAATCGTCCCGCCGGGCGTTGTGCAGGCACATCGAGACCGGCCCCTCGGCCGTCGCCACCATGAAGGCGCAGGCCTTGAGCCGCCCCGCCTCCAGGCAGCCGGCGTCCATGAAGTCGTGGATGAAGAAGGAAAGCTTGTTCACGCGCCCCCGGGCCGCCAACGCATCGCGGGCGAGTGCACGGGCCTTCCTGGCCATCCACACTGCGCCGGCGGGCCAGAGGTGCGGGCGGGCGAGGAACCAGCCGGTGAGCGCCGCCAGCGCCCGCCGGGGCCGGGTGCGGTCGAATGGAAGCCCGGCGGTCGCGGCCAGCATACGGGCGATGAAGGACTTATCGTCGAGGAGATCATGCGCCCGCCCGCCGGCCACCAGCGCCATGGCGTAGCGGTTACAGCGGGCATGCCCGGCCTCCAGCGCATCGAAGGTCAGAGAGGTGCCCAGGCCGGTCTCGATCGCATGGGCCACCGATCCCAGGGTGATCCGCGGGTCGCGGCGCCACTCGACCCCACGGCCGGTGTCGGCCTGAAGCTGGAAGGAGGCCAGACGCACGACATCGCTGTGGGCGGCGAAGAAGCGGGCGAGGTCCGGCACCTCCGCGAGGTTGCGGTGAAAGACCGTGGTGTTGAACATGACCGCGAGCGGCAGGCCGCGGGCCCGCTCGATATAATCGCGGCGCAGAGCGTTCAAGTCCGCCTCGCTGGCGTAGCCCTTGCGCCCCTGGGTCAGATCGACGTGAAAGGCGACGTCGACCAGGCCGGCCTTGGCCAGCTCCGCCAGCAGGTCGCGCTTGGCCCGAATGCCGTTGGTGAAAAGCGCGGGCCTGAGCCCCCGTTCCCGTAATCGCGCGACGATGGCGGTCAACTCGGCACGGTCTCGCAAGGTCGGGTCGCCGCCGGTCACCTGCACATCGGTGCCCGGTCCATAGAGATCGGCGATCGCGTCGATGCGGCGGTAAAGTTCGGCCAGTGGCACGTCGCGCACCGCCTCGGCCTTTTCCGAGAGATAGCAAACCGAGCAGTCCAAGTTGCAGCGCTGGGTGACCTCCAGGGCAACGCAGCCGATCGGCCAACGCCGCCCCATCGCTTGGGACGGTCGCCATTGGCCGGCCTCCCGCAGGCGCGCGCGAGCCGCTGCCATAGGCGCCAGCTCGTTTCCGGCCCAAGGGTCGGGCCGCCAGCGCGCGGTCTCCTCCGCCGAGAGATAGGCCGTCATTCCATGATCTCCCCCATCACCGAATCGGATCATAAACCGGTGAGGCGGCGGGCGCGATCACGCCCGATCAAGCCCCCGAGAGCCGCCGAATACGGACACTTCGACGTTGTCAGGAGGCCGCGAGGCCACGGAATCACTGGGATTTTACGACTAATCCTTTTGGCTAGTTGCCATTTGCGTCAGGAATGGCTCCAATCAGCGGATCGAATGGTATTTGGGGTGTTTCAAGATGAAGAAGACGATCTTAGCGGTCTGTTTCGCGTTGGTAACGGTGATGGCGGTCTCCGGCACGGTCGAAGTGGTCGAGGCCGGTAGTCCCTGGGTGACAATGTTCGGTGATTGAGGCGCGCCTGAAGGGGCCCCGATGGGACCTGACGACAGGGGAATGATCATGAAACAGAGATATCTTTGGGCCTTGGCGGCGGTGGTGATTGTCCTCGGCGCCGTGGTGGCCATCAGCGAGCCGAGCCTGGCCAACTATCCCTGGCTCGATGACATCTAGGCCCGAATAGCGAAGAGAGTTAGACGCGGTCTCCCTAGCTACCGCGCCTCCGATTCGTCGGAGGTGCGGTTTTTTCTTGGGCGTTGTGGTTTGGGCCCGTCTTTCAGCGGTCCGGCAGGTCCATCCGTTTGGTCAAACGGTAGGCCAAGGTGTATTGCTCCTTTTCCGGCCGAACCACCTGCCCGTCGATCATGTCGTTCTCGAGGGTGCCGGATAGGTGAATGTCGAAGCGCTCCTGCTCCTCACCGAAGACAGTGCGCGGCGGCCCGTAGTAGTGGACCACCATATCGGCCTTTATGCTGTTGCCGTCTATCTGATAACGGCCCAGGGAATACTGCCGGTTGTCGCCGCCCATGATGCGGCCGTTCTCAAGAACGAAAATGCCGCGGTTCTCCCAGCCGTAGGGACCGTAGATCTCGCCGGTCCAAATGCCCTCCGCCGACATGCGCCCCACCTCCACCCGTCTTGGTTTCGCACCGATGACCTTAGCCTTTGGGTCAAGCGATAACAACCCAGCGTAGCGGGATTGGGCCTCAGGACAGCTTGCGGATCGCCTCCGCGCCCTCGGCCACGGCGATTTGGACGCTGCGGGGCGCCAGGCTGTCGCCGACGATATGGACCTCGCCGGCATGTCGTCGCGCGACCTCGGCCAAGTTGTCGAGGCTCTCGTTGCCGCGCCAGTCGACCAACAGGTCCACCTCGGCAACCTCGCCGGCCTGGCCGCTATAGATGTTGCGCGTCAGCACCCGTCGCTCCTCAAGGCCGGTGACGGCCTCCATCGGGCGGAACCTCACACCCTGGCTCAGCAGGAAACGGTAGAGTTGGGTCTTGACGGTCCCGTCGAGACGCTCGGCCACGGCGGCGTCGGCCGTGACGATCGTCACCGCGACGCCTGCTTCGGCCAGGACCTCCGCCGCGGCCAGCGCATTCCGCCCACCGCCCTCGTCGACGACGACGGCGTGTCGTAGCGTGGCAAGATCGGTGCCGGCCAGCAGCGCGGCCGGAGTGACCACTGGGAAGCCGCAGGCCTCCTCGCCCGGAAGCGGTGTGCGCGTGGCCGGCCGCGACCCCGTGGCGACGATCACGGCGTCCGCCTCCAGCTCGGCGAGGTTCTCGGCGCTGACCTTGTGGTTCAAATGAACCCGCACCTGGCGCCGGGTCAGCTCGCGCTCGTACCAGGCAAGTGACAAGGCATACTCGCGGGCGAAGGGGGAGGCCGCCCACAGGCGAAGCTGCCCGCCGAGGTGGTCGTCGGCCTCATAAAGCGTGACCTGGTGGCCGCGCTCGGCACCCAAGCGCGCCGCCTCCAGTCCCGCGGGCCCGCCACCAATGACGGCGATCCGCTTGGCCCGGCCGGCCGGGCCGTCCCCGGCAAAGTCCAGCTCGCGCCCGGCCTCCGGGTTGTAGAAGCAGCGCACCGACTTGCCGTTGATGGCCCTGTTGATACAGACGTTGGCACCGACGCAAGCGCGGATCTCCTCGACACGGCCCGCCTGGACCTTTGCCACGATGTCGGGATCGGCGATGTGGGCCCGGGTCATGCCCACCATGTCCGCGTCACCGCGGGCGATGATGGCCTCGGCCAGGGCCGGGTCGGTGACCCGACCGGTGACGAAGACCGGGATCTCGACCGCCTTGCGGATGCGCGCCGCCAGGGGGGCGAAGAGACCATGGGGCGCTGGGCTCGCCGGCCAATGCTCCCAGCGCATGACGCGGTCGTAGTTGGTGCCCGCGGCGACGTTCAGGTAGTCGAGCGTGCCGGCCTTGGACAGTGCTTGGGCGATCTCCACCATGTCGTCGTTGGTGAGCCCTCCGGCGACCATCTCGTCACCCGGAATGCGCATCCCGACGATGCAGTCCGGTCCGGCGGCGGCGCGTGCCGCTTGGGCCGTCTCCAGCGCGAAACGCATTCGGCCGGCGAGATCGCCGCCATAGGCATCGCTGCGCTTGTTGGTGAGAGGCGAGAGAAATGAGCCGGGCAGGAACCCGAAGGCGGCGAGGATCTCCACCCCGTCAAGGCCGGCGGCGCGAACCGTCCGGGCCGCGGCGCCATAGGCCGCGATCATCTCGGCGATGTCGGATCGGGACATGGCTCGCGGTGTGACCTTGACATTGTCGGACGCGACCGCCGAGGGCGCCCAAAGCGGTTGGCCGATATCGCCGTAATCGAGTGTCGCCGCGGCGTGGCCAAGCTGGATCAGGAAGGTGCCGCCCTCGCGGTGGATGCTCTCGGCGAAGCGGGCCAAACCGGTCTCCGCGCCGGGGTTGAGAAGGTCGAGACCACGGACCGGCTGCACGTGGCCGGTGCGGTGGAACTGGCTGGTTCCGCTCAGCTGCAGGCCGGCGCCGCCCCGCGCCCGGCGCGTGTGGTAAGCGATGAAGGCTTCGCCCGCCAGGCCGTCCTCCTCGACGCCCGAGACGTGGGCGGTGACGAGCACGCGGTTGCGCAGGGTTTTGGGTCCGACCCTGAGCGGCGATAGCAGATTTGGAAATGTGGCGGTCATGTCGCTGGCCCGATCATCCGGCTTACAAGGGAAGCTTCCATCTCTGGATGCCAGGGGAGGGGATTGCGATCAAGGATTCGCTGCGGTCGGGTGGCTCTCGTGAGTGCAGGTCTCGAAGCGGTTGCAGGTGACCCAATGGCCGGTCCTGGCGTCGTCCTCGTAGGCGCCCTTTTCCATCAAATAGAGCCCGGTGCTGAACCAGGACCGATAGGGTCCCTGCTTCTTGCCCGCGGCGTCGGCGCACCACTCGTAAAGACCGGCGTATTCTTCCCTCAGCTTCAGCGTCGCTCCGGGCGGGCAGTTGAGAGGCCAAGGCCGCATCGCCCTTTTCAGCGAAGCCGGAAGGTCGGACAAGGCCGCGATCTCCAGCGGGCCCTCCAAGTCGGGTGAGAAGACCGCGCCGTTGCGAAATGCCAGGCTCTCCCAATCGAAGGCGAGCCGCAGGTGGCGATTGCGGCTGACGATGTCGGCTTCGATCACAAGGCAGACCGCGGCCTGGTCGAGCCGGGTTTTGCAGTCGGTGGTTTCGATGAACAGGGTCGATCCACTCGGAAGGAGATCGCGAAGCCACACCTCGAATGGCGTCTCGGGAAGGGACCCCTCGAGGTCCGATGCCGCCGTCGCCATCAATATGTCGGCAGCCTCCACAGTCGGTTCTTCTGTCGGCACGGCGATCTCGTAGGAGGCGACGGCCAGCTCGTTGTCGACGATCGCCAGATCGAAATAGATGCGGCCGGTCGGGCAGCAGTTGGGATCGTCCAGGTGGGCCAGGTGCTGTTCCCAGGTCAGGTTGCCAAGATCGATGGTTGGGCTTTTGTGGGGTCGGTAGCCGGCTGGCAAATCTCGGTACACCGCGTCCCAACTGCCGTCCCGCTCCAACCGCTGCCAACGCTCCCCGGTCCAGATCAAAAGGCCCTGAGCGCAGCCGCCGGTGCCGTTCAGGCAGTAGAGAATCGAGAGGATGGCTTGTCCGGCCGGGGTGCTGTAGAGCGTGACCGGCCTGATAAAGACGAGGTCGCGCTCACTGGCATCATGCCACACGATACGCGCACGCCCCCCACCGGGGAGAGCCGCCAGGACGATCTCGTCGCTCTCGC
>JBFELD010000181.1:0-5735 GCA_041552375.1 Kiloniellaceae bacterium
CGTTTGTTTGGTGATGAAAACCGATCACCGCGCGTATCACTGAACCATAGAGGGGAAGAGGATTTGGGAATGGAACGGGATGACGACATAGCCCGCTTATGGCGTCGGGTGAGAGAGGACGCGTCCGGCACTGCCCGACGCGAGCCGATCGACGCGTTGGATCTTGCCGCTTACCTCGATGGAACGCTGGATGACGCGGCTCGCGAAGCGGTCGAGCTTCGTCTTTCGGTCGATGAGGCGGCCTTGGACATGGTGACGGCCTGCCGCGTCTCGCTCGACCGTGGCGAGGAGTTGCCGGCGTGGGTGATGGCCCGGGCGGAGGCCTTGGTCGCGGCGCCCGAGCGGACGGCGGTGCGTCATGATCGGCAATCCCTCCTGGCGCGGCTGTCCGATTATTTCAGCAACCCCTGGCGGCCGGCGGTGGGGGCCGTGGCGTTCGGTCTCTACGCCTTCTTGTGCCTGGCCTCTTTCGAGCTTGGCCGCACGGACGGCCTTCCGGGCGTCGTTCCCGAGGCCGGGTTGCCGGCGCAAGGGAGTGGCCTGTTCGAGGACGACGGGGGATTTCTTTAGGAGCGAATGATGTTGAAAGCCTTACCTTGGGTCCTGTTCGTCGCGTCCTTGATCGTAAACGCCCTGTTCATCGGTGGCGCGCTCTTCGGTCACGGACACGGCTATTGGAAGAAGGACCGTGATGGCGCATGGGAACGGGTCGTGGAGAAACTCGATCTCACGAACGAGCAGGAAGGTGCCCTCAAAGCCCTGCGCGCCGATATGATGGAACGGGGCCGTGGCATGCGTGAGCGGCGAAGCGAAATGCGCCGAGCGATGCTGGACGAACTGCGCCAGGAAACCTTCGATGAGACGCGCTTTACCGCGCTCATGGAAGAAGGCGGCGCCGAGAGGCGGGCCTTCTTCCTCGAGATGGCGCGCCACATGCACGTCTTCATGGGCCAGCTCTCGGACGACCAGAGGGAGCGCCTTATCGAGATGATCGAGGATCGGCGCTTTCGCCGCGCGTTCTTCTCCGGCAGGCGGCACGGCGGCGAGCGATAAGGCCCCGCGGGCCGGCGGCGGGCCGGGTCCGGATTGTCTTCGCCGTTGACGCGGACCGGTCACGCGCATAGTACCCTCATGTGCAAAGGACTAAGGAGAGCCGGGCGCGTCGGCGCTTGGCCGAGCGGATTTGCCGATGGCGAACGAGAAAGACATGGCCATGGCCGCGCGGGCCTGGCCCTTCGAGGAGGCGCGCAAGCTGCTGGCCCGCTTCGAGAAGGGCGGGCCGGAGAAAGGCTATGCGCTGTTCGAGACCGGCTACGGCCCCTCCGGCTTGCCGCACATCGGCACATTCGGCGAGGTGGTGCGTACCACCATGGTGCGCCGCGCCTTCGAGTGTTTATCGGACATTCCGACCCGGCTGTTCTGCTTTTCCGACGACATGGATGGCCTGCGCAAGGTGCCGGACAACATCCCCAATCGGGATAGGGTGGCCGAGCATCTGGGCAAGCCCTTGACCCGGATCCCCGATCCCTTCGGCGAGCACGAGAGCTTCGGCCATCACAATAATGCCCGCCTGCGCGCCTTCCTCGATGCCTTCGGCTTCGAATACGACTTCGTATCCTCGACCGACTGTTACACCTCCGGGCGCTTCGACGAGGCCTTGATCCGGGTGCTCGAGACCTACGAGCAGGTCATGTCCATCATGCTGCCCTCCCTGGGCGAGGAGCGGCGCAAGACCTACAGCCCTTTCCTGCCGGTTTGTCCGCGGACCGGTCGGGTTCTGCAGGTTCCGGTCCTCGAGCGCAATTTGGCCAAGGGCACCATCGTCTACCAGGACGAGGACGGGCATCCGCAGGAGACACCGGTGACCGGTGGACACTGCAAGCTGCAGTGGAAGCCCGATTGGGGCATGCGGTGGTATGCGCTCAGCGTCGATTACGAGATGTCCGGCAAGGACCTGATCGACTCGGTGAAGCTGGGCGGGCGCATTGCCCGGGCCCTCGGCGCCCGCCCGCCGGAGGGTTTCACCTACGAGCTGTTCCTTGACGAGAAGGGCGAGAAGATCTCGAAGTCGAAGGGCAACGGCCTATCGGTCGAGGAGTGGCTGGCTTACGCGCCGGAGGAGAGCCTGTCGCTTTTCATGTTCCAAAAGCCACGGGCGGCCAAGCGCCTTTACTTCGATGTCATTCCCAAGACGGTGGACGACTACCTGGCCTTCGCCGCCAAGCTGCCGGACGAGCCGCCCGACCGGCAGATCGAGAACCCTGCCTGGCATATCCATGCCGGTGAGGTGCCGGCGGCTGAGAGCGCCTCGCCGCTGGGCTTCGCCATGCTTTTGAACCTGGCCGGCGTTTGCAACACCGAGGATCCGGAGGTTCTCTGGGGCTTCATCTCGCGCTACGCGCCGGAGGTCGGACCGCAGAGCCATCCCATGCTTGCCCGCCTGGTCGGCTTCGCGTTGCGTTACTATCAGGATTTCGTGAAGCCCCATAAGCGCTTTCGCGCGCCGGAACCGGTCGAGGCGAAAGCCCTTGAGGATCTGCTGCAAGCCTTGGAGGCCCTCCCGCCCGAGGCCGCGCCGGAGGAAATTCAGAACCTGATCTACGAGGTCGGCAAGGCTTACGACTACGCGAACTTGCGCGACTGGTTCAAGGCGCTCTATGAGATCTTGCTGGGCCAAGAGCAGGGCCCGCGTCTTGGCTCTTTCTTCGCCCTTTACGGGCTCGATGAGTCCCGCGCGCTCATCCGGCAGGCCTTGACCGGCGAGCTCGTCTCCTAGCCGCCGTGCGCCCACTCCCAATAGAGATCCCGCGCGCGCTGATAGATCGGCCCGGGCTGTAGGTGGCGGTCCTCGATCCGGTTGACCGGCAAGACTTTGGCGTAGTTGCCGGAGGAGAAGATCTCGTCCGCGTCCAGAATATCTTCCCAGGTGAGCGTACGCTCGTGCACCGTGATGCCGGCATTGCGGAGCAGCTTGGCCACGCGCTGGCGGGTGATGCCGTTGAGAAAGGTGCCGTTGGTCACCGGCGTATGGGCCTCGCCATCCTTGGCGATCCATAGGTTGGCGGTGGCGAGTTCGGCCACATTGCCCAGGCCGTCGAGGACCACCGCGTTGCCGAAACCCTTCCCCTGCGCTTCGAGCAGCGCCCGCCCGGAGTTGGGATAAAGGCAGGAAGCCTTGGCTCGGGTCGGGGCCATGTCGGGGAGGGGACGGCGGTACTTCGACAGACAGATCGAGAAACCTTCGGCTGCCGGCATCGGGGCCTCGAAGACGCTGAAGCAAAACCGCGTCGAGTTCGGATCGGCGGCGACGAAGCCGCTCTCGGCCCAGAGCATCGGCCGCAGATAAAGCGCCGCGCCGGCGTCGAATTGGCGGATGCCGTCGAGACAAATCTCCATCATCTCGCCGGCGGGCACCACGGGCTTCAAACCGAACTCGACGGCCGAGTCGACGATCCGCTGGCAGTGGCGGTCCAGGTCGGGGTGCACGCCCTCGAAATAGCGCGCGCCGTCGAAGACGGTCGAGGCCATCCAGCTTGCGTGCGAGAGAGGGCCGAGGAGCGGCGGGTTGCCCTCCAGCCATTCGCCGTCGACGTAGGTCAACGCCTTGGTCTGCTTGAACTGGTGGTCTTTCATGGTCGTGATCCGGATAGCGGCGAAAGGGGTCTCGACAAGGGCCTTTTCTCCCCCGGCTTAAGATCCGGCGGCGGGCGTCTTTGGCGGCAGCTTACCCGTCTGAAGCGGGCTGACAAGAGGGGCCGAGTATCTGGCGTCTCCGATTGTGCGGCCGACTATTGGCGGGCCCAAACGATCCGCGCCATGCTGACCACGCTGCTGGCGCGCAATACATCGACCTCGCCGCTCTTATTGACCGGCCGGACGATGACCTCGTCACCGGTTCGGTGCAAAACCTCCCGAAGGACCACCGAGCCATCGTTCATCACCAAGAGCGCGCGGCTGCCACCTTCCGGTTCGGTGTCCGGGGCGGCGATCAGGATATCGCCGCTGCGATAGGTCGGCTGGTGGCCGATACCGACGATCTTGATGGCGAAGGCGTCGGCGATGCCTATGTCCGGCGCTTCTATGCGCTCGAGCTTGCCGGCCAGTAGTCGGCCCGACGCATCGAAAAGACCTTCGGGTGCGGGCTCGCCCAGAGGCAGCAGCGGGATCGAGCGGACGCCGGTTGCCCCATTGTCCGGGGGGTGTGGCTCGTCCCGCCCCATCAGGCCGATGAATTCGGTCATGCTGGCGCCGGTGGCGTTGAGGACCTTCGCCAGGGATTCGGTGCTGGGCCAACGCTCCTTGCCGCCCTTGGCCATGCGTTTGCTCTTGTTGAATGTCGTCGGGTCCAAGCCGGCCCGGCGTGCCAAGCCGGAGGGCGTCAAGCGATGCTGCGCCGCAAGCGTGTCGATGGCCCGCCAGATCTCTTCATGCTTCAACATGGCACGTACGTGTTTTGCAAAAAACGCGATTGTCACGGAAGAAGGTTGACGAAACGTTTAGTCGAAAAGATTAATCCATCTTCGAAGGTTCCTGTCCAGTGGTTTTCGGCACCGCCTTGCCTCGTCATCTTGAAATCGGGGCTGGCGTACGGCGGCGTGGGGCGGCATCCTGCGGCGAGGCAGGATCGGAGCCGACGGTTGGGCGACCTCTACGAACTCATCGGACCGCACCTCGGCCGTATCGACCCCGAGCGCGCCCATCGCTTGGCGATCCGGGCCTTGAAGGCGGGACTGGGCGGTCGCCGGCGAGCGCCCGACGACCCCGTGCTCGCCAGCGAGCTCTGGGGACTGCGCTTCGCCAATCCGCTAGGGTTGGCCGCCGGTTTCGACAAGGACGCCGAGGTGATCGTCCCGGTTCTGGGCCTCGGGTTCGGGTTCACCGAAGTCGGCTCGATCACGCCTGAGCCCCAGCCCGGCAACCCGCGCCCTCGCCTGTTCCGACTGGCCGAGGACGGGGCGGTAATCAACCGCATGGGCTTCAACAGTGCCGGGCTGACGGTCGCGCGGGGCAATCTCCAGCGCGCGCGCGAAAGGCTCGCGGGCCGGGCGGGCGGCATCGTCGGCGTGAACCTGGGGGTGAACAAGCAAAGCGCCGATCCGGTCGCGGATTATCTTCGCGGTGTCGAGGGTCTGGGGCCGCTGGCCGACTATCTCGTGATCAACGTCTCCTCCCCCAATACGCCCGGTCTGCGCGCCTTGCAGGACCGCAGCCGCCTGGAGCGGATTTTGCGCGAGGTCCGTGCCGTCATCGCCGGGCTGCCCAATGGAAAGCGCCCGCCCCTCGTGCTCAAGATCGCCCCCGACCTGATGGCCGAGGATCTGGCAGATATCGCGGAGGTCGCTCTCGACGCGGGCCTCGATGCGCTGGCCGTCTCCAACACCACGACCGCGCGCCCGGAAGGGCTGCGAAGTCCGTACCGCAACGAGTCAGGTGGATTATCAGGCCGGCCATTGATGGACCCCTCGACGAGGGTCCTGGCCGATCTCTACCGCCTCACCGAAGGCCGGGTCCCAATGATCGGCATCGGTGGCGTCTGCTCGGGCGAGACGGCCTACCGCAAGGTCCGCGCCGGAGCGCGCCTGGTGCAGCTCTATACCGGGTTGGTCTACGGCGGCCCGGGACTTGTGACGCGTATCAAGCGGGGTTTGAGCGATCTCCTGCGGCGCGACGGCTTCTCGGGTGTTGCCGAGGCGGTCGGCGCCGATCACCGTGCCACCTGATTCGCCTTTGATTAA
>JBFELD010000182.1:0-5710 GCA_041552375.1 Kiloniellaceae bacterium
AGTCCGCGAGCCAGTGCCCCAAAAACCCGGACAGCCACTTGTCGAGCGCGGCATCGAAGCGCGCGCAGTCGGCGAGCTGCCGTTCGACCGGATGGGCACCCGGACGCTCCTCGATGGCCGGGTCGCATTCCACGATCCAACGCTCGATGACCTCGCGGGTCACTTCCGGGTGGAACTGGATCCCGTAAGCATTTGCTCCATAACGATAAGCTTGGTTCGGGAAAACAGGTCCGCTGGCTAAAAGCTCTGCCCCCGGCGGACAATCGAAGCCCTCGTTGTGCCAGTGATAGACGGCCAGCGTTTCCGGCATGAATCCGTTTCCGTTGCCGGTTGCCGCGATCTCGACGTATCCGATCTCGTGTACACCCTCGGGATGGGGCGCCACCTCGGCTCCCAGGGCGCGGGCCAGCATCTGTCCACCGAGACAGATACCGAAGAAGGGTTTGTCGGCGGCGACCCAGCGTTCGATCCAGCGAATCTCATCGGCGAGATAAGGATAGGCGTCGAGGTCGTTGACGCTTTCGGGGCCGCCATAGGCGACCACTGCCCGGTAACGACCATCCGGTTCCGGCAGGGCCTCGCCGCGGCCCGGACAGCACCAATGAGCCTCATAGCCGGTTGCGCGCAATCGCCGGGACAGGCGATCGTCACGCTTACCGATGGGATGGTCGATCAGAAGGACCGCCCCCCTCTCGCCATTCAGATCATTCATTGTCGACCGCCCTATCTCGTCGTCGCGATTCGAGGAATGCGCTCATATGAAAGCGGCTCTGTAAGGCGCCGTAAAGATAAGCCTTCCCAACCGGACAGGCCCGGCGCGCCCGACAGGACGATGCCATGCAATCCTCACCGCCCGGTGAAGCGATATGGTTTACGCAATCGGCCACGTGGTAACGGCCTTGCGTGAAAGCGTCAACAGGGCAGGCGGAAAGGCAGGGCTTGTCGGCACAGCTCTCGCACGGGCTGGGAATGTCCTCGCGCGCCGGCATGTCGGCGATGGTCTGCGTGAAGACCAAAGCCCCGCGGTAGCCATGCCAAAGGCCATAGCGGGGATGTATGAGAACGCCCAAGGGCGAAGGCGAGACGGGCTCCGCCTTGCGCGCCCAGCGCTGAAAGGGATGGTAGGGTGGACCGTCGAAGGGAAAGACGGCGGCGGCCCCGATGTCCTCGGCGAAGCTCTCGATCACGCGTCGGCTCCAACGATCGAGAGAATGCGCCTCCGCGTCCTGGTACTCCGGCGAGGCGGCGAGCTCTTTCCAAAAATCCCCGCCCGCGTTGCCGAGCAACACCAAAGTCCCTGCCGGCCGGCCGTCTTGGCAAGCCGGGACCGCATCGGCCGGATCGCATTGGAAACCGCCACGAAGTCTGAGGCCGACCGCTTCCACGGCCCGATCCAGATCTCGCCAGGCGATCATCGCGTGTCCCTCCGCCGGGCCCGCTTCGGGAGCCTCTCCGGCCAGGTGACGATGTGGTCTTCGAGATCCTCATCCCTCACATCGCGTTCCGGCACCACGCGCCCGCGGACCGACACGCCGGCTTCGTGAACCGTCGCCTGATCGCCCGACACCAGCGGGTGCCACCAATAAAGCGGCCGCCCGTCGGCAAGCAGGCGATAAGCGCAGCTCTCCGGCATGAACGAAAGCCCAGCGACCGTATCGTGCTGTAGCACCACGCAATCGGGCACCAACCGCTGTCGCCCGGCATAGTCGCGGCAATGGCAGCTCCGCGTGTCGAGAAGCCGACAGGCCACGTCGGTGAAGGCGATCTCACCGTCGTCCGGGTCCTCGAGCTTGACCAGACAACATTTGCCGCAGCCGTCGCAGAGCGACTCCCACTCCTCGCGGGTCATCCGCGACAAGGACTTTCGTTCCCACCAAGGGTCGTGCCGCATTCCCAGTATCCAACCGACTTGATCTCCACCCCAAAAGGTGACCATCGGCACGGCAAAGTCAATCGCCCTCGCCCAGCGGATGGGTGCCGGACGAGAGCGACATTCACAAGGACAGGGCCGCCGCGGTGGTCAGCGGAGGTAACGAACGACGTAACTGCTACCCGGCACGACGTAAGTCCGACCGTGCCGATTGCGGCAAGCGGTGGACCCGATCACCGCCGGCCGGCCATAGCTATGAACCTTGCGATGCATGTTCCAGCAATTGAGCTTGCCCGGGTGGGCATGACGGCGATGGGCCTTCTTCTTGTAGAGCTTCTTGTGATGCTTCCCGATGGACTTCTCGAAGCGATGACCGTAGCCGTGGTCGCGCCCCGCCGTCCGGCCACCCTTGCGGTGCCAGTACCCCTGATCGTGCCGATGGGCTTTGCGGTGGGCCCTATGCCGATAATCGTGCTTATAGGCCCGGTGGCGATCCACACGATGGCCCGAGGCCTGCCCGTCGTGATGACGGTCAGGGCGATGGGCCCGGGAGTGCGCCCGCCTCCTGTCTCGGGCCCAATGGTCATCGTGGGCGCGGCGCTGTCCTGCCCGTCTGTCGTCCGGACGGTCATATTTGGCACTGAGGTGCGCGTTGCGATCACGGTCCGTCCGATTGGCATGGCCCGCGACCTGGACCCCTGTCGCCACACGGTAGTGGTAGGCCTTGCCACTGACACCCGCAGGCTCGAACGACCCCGCAACGACCGGAGACGCGGCCAAACCCAACATCGGAGCGAAAAGGACTAAGCCTAAGAAAAGTCGGTATATTTTAATCATGGCGAACGTCTTTCCTTCCAACTCAGAAAGCTGTTCGCGTCCGCCTAGAAGATATGGGGTCGCCAACCAGCGACTGAAAGACTTCATCACACGCATGTGAGCATTCACTCACGTACGATGTCTTGGCACTCCGCACAACGAACTCGTCGTTGCAGTCTTTTCGATCGCATGCGACATCTTTCGATTGTTCTCTTGGCGACCTTTTGTATTCTGTTTTTGCGAGGAGTCTTCCGGTGCCGGATGAGAGTCGGAAGCGAAGAATTTAGGGTATGGCGATGAAGGGCCACGACGATCAGCCACAAGTCTATGGATTCTTTCTTCACCCCCGATTCTCGATGCTGGCCTTCACGTCGGCCGTCGAGCCCTTGCGGGCCGCGAACCGGTTGGCGGGACGTAAGCTTTACGAGTGGAAGATCATCTCCCACGACGGCAAGCCGGTCTCCTCGTCCAGCCTGATCGAGGTGTTGCCGCACGGCGGTATCGACGATTTCGAGATGTTGCCCAACGTCGTCGTCGTCGCCGGCCTTGCGGCGCATCATATCGACGACCGAAAGCTGTTTGCCTGGCTGCGGCGGCTTGCCCGTCGTGGCTGCCGCATCGGTGCCTTATCCACCGGCAGCTATACTCTCGCCAAAGCGGGCCTGCTCGACGGCTATCGTTGCACCATCCATTGGGAGAACCTGACCAGCTTCCGCGAGGACTTCGCCGACCTCGACGCGACGGGTGAGCTCTTCGAGATCGACCGTGGCCGCTTCACCTGCTCCGGCGGCACGGCCGCGCTCGACCTGATGCTAAGCCTCATGGCCCTGGAGCATGGCCGGGAGCTGGCGACCCAGGTGGCCGAGCAGTTCATCCACGAACGGATCCGCGATACCCATGACCGGCAACGCATGAGCCTGCGCAGCCGTCTGGGCATCAGTCACCCCAAGCTGCTGAAGGTGCTGGAGCTGATGGAGGAGAACCTGGAGGAGCCCCTGCCCCGCTCGGATCTGGCGCGACGTACGGGATTGTCGACGCGTCAGCTCGAGCGGCTGTTCCGCAAGTACCTGGGCCGCACGCCGACGCGCTATTATCAGGAGCTGCGCCTTTACCGCGCCCGCACGCTGCTGACCCAGACCTCTCTTTCGGTGCTCGACGTGGCGCTCGCTTGCGGCTTCGTTTCGGCCTCTCATTTCTCGAAGTGCTATCGCGAGTTCTTTTGCCGCACGCCACGCGAAGAACGCCAAGCACCACCGATCGCGGCTCACGGTTGACACTTTCGCGGTCACCGAAAGAGTGCTAAATCCGCGCACAGTTGTATAGACAACTCCGCGAGCTACCATGACCGACCAAAACCCCTTCATCCTGCGCCCCGGGCAACTCACCCTGGCCGACCTCCACCGCTTGCGCTTGCCTGGAGCGCACATCGACCTCGATCCGGTCTGCGCCGAAGCGATCGAGCGGTCGGCGGCCTGCGTGGCCCAGGTTCTTGCCGAGGGCCAGGTGGTCTATGGCATCAACACCGGCTTTGGGTTGCTCGCGCGCCAGACCATCGCCGCCGATCAGGTGCTCGAGCTGCAGCGGCGCCTGGTCTTGTCTCATGCCGCGGGCGTCGGCGCGCCGCTGGCCGACGATGTCGTGCGCTTGGTCATGGCGCTCAAGATCAACAGCCTCGCCCGGGGCTTTTCCGGCGTACGGCGAGACCTGCTCGACTGGCTGGTCGCGGCCTACAACGCCGACCTTTTGCCCGAGGTGCCGGGCCAAGGCTCGGTCGGCGCCTCCGGCGATCTGGCGCCGCTGTCCCACATGGCGGCGATGCTCTTGGGCGAAGGCCAGGTCCGCTTGAAGGGCGAAGCCATGCCGGCGTCGGAGGGGTTGAACCGTGCCGGCCTTTCGCCGCTCGCCCTCGCGGCCAAGGAGGGCTTGGCCCTGCTCAACGGCACGCAGGTTTCCACCGCGCTCGCCCTGGAGGGCCTGTTTCAAGGGCTCGACCTCTTCGCCGCGGCACTCGCCGCCGGCGCCATGTCGGTCGATGCCGCGCTCGGCTCCGACGGCCCCTTTGATCCGCGCATTCACGAGGTGCGTGGCCAACCGGGCCAGATCGCCGTGGCCCGCCTGTTGCGGTGTTTGTTAGAGGGCAGCGGGATCAGAAGCTCGCACCTGGAATGCGACCGTGTGCAAGACCCCTACTCTCTGCGCTGTCAGCCGCAGGTCATGGGCGCGGTGCTGGACATCATGGAGCAGGCGGCACGCACGCTGGTGCGCGAGGCCAATGCCGTCTCCGACAACCCGCTGGTCTTCGCCGAGGCGGGCGAGGTCGTCTCCGGCGGAAACTTCCATGCCGAGCCCGTGGCCTTCGCCGCCGATACGCTGGCGATCGCACTTTCGGAGATCGGTGCCATATCCGAACGCCGCATCGCGCTTCTGACCGACCCGGCGATGAGCGACTTGCCAGCCTTCCTGGTGGCCGAGCCCGGGCTCAACTCCGGCTTCATGATCGCCCACGTCACGGCCGCCGCGCTCGCCGCCGAGAACAAGACCCTGACCGTGCCGGCCAGCGTCGACAGCCTCCCGACCTCGGCCAATCAGGAAGACCACGTCTCCATGGCCACCCATGGTGCCCGGCGCCTGACCGCCATCGCGGCGAACGGGCGCAACATCGTCGCCATCGAGTTGCTGGCCGCGGCACAGGGCATCGATTTTCGCCAGCCCTTGGAAACCTCACCCCTGCTCGCCGGGGTCCTCGCCGATGTCCGTGCCCAGGTGCCCTTCCGAAACGAGGACCGGCTCTTCGCGCCCGACATGGCGGCCATCGAGAGTCTGATTGCCGAGGGCGGGATCCGGGACGTGCTGTCCGCTCAGGGGGATGCGGCACCCCCCTTGTTGTCGCTTGCGCTACCGGGTTGAGCGGCGCGACAGGCGATCAGCTCGCCGGCCCATTCTCCTTGACCCAGGTCGGACCGGCGCGCAAAAGCGCGTTGAGGTCGGCTTGTGGATTGGCCTTGCGCGCCGCCGCGATCTCGC
>JBFELD010000183.1:0-5703 GCA_041552375.1 Kiloniellaceae bacterium
ACTTCTATCCGCAGGATTTGCGCGCCGAGATCGACGAGGTCAACGCCCTGATCTACAAGACCGTCAACAACGGCGTCTACCGGGCCGGCTTCGCTTCGACCCAAGCGGCCTATGAGGAGGCCTTCGAAGCACTTTTCGAGACCTTGGACCTGCTCGAGGAACGCCTATCGCGGCAGCGCTATTTGACCGGTGAGCGCCTTACCGAGGCGGACTGGCGGCTCTTTACCACCCTCCTACGCTTCGATCCCGTCTACGTTGGCCACTTCAAGTGCAACCGAAACCGCCTGGCCGATTTTCCCAATCTCTGGGGCTTCACCCGCGAGCTCTATCAGCTACCCGGGGTCGCACCGACGGTGAACCTGGAGCACATCAAGCGCCATTACTACGCTAGCCACCTGACGGTGAACCCTACCGGCATCGTGCCGAAGGGGCCTGCGATCGACTTCACTCTGCCCCATGGCCGCGGACACCTACCGGGCGCGCCGATCGACCTGTGATAGGCAAGGGGCCTAGAACCCGGTTCCGTTCTGCGCCAGAAAGTCCTCTTCCTCGGGTGTCGAGCGGCGCCCGAGGACCGCATTGCGATGGGGAAAGCGTCCGAAACGCTCGATGACCTCTCGGTGTCGCGTTGCGTAGAGGTGCCAATTGGGGTCTTCGTCGAGCCTCTCGATGAGATCACAGCAGAGGGTTTGATCCCGCAAGCTCTCACTGTGTTCCAAAGGTAGATAGAGGAATAGCCGCTCGGGCTGGGAGAGACCCTCATCGAGCCCCGCCCGTAGAGCATGGTGGGTCACCAAGCGGGCCTTTTCGTCCGTGGCATAGGCCCGAGGGTCATTACGAAAAAGATTACGCGACACCTGATCAAGGAGGATGACCAAGGTAAGGCACCCCCGCCCGCTCTCCATCCAATGGTCGAGCCTGCCGGCAGCCGCCCGCTCGAAAAGCGCCCCCAAGGAGGCCCGCGTGGCAACGTCAAAGGCCTCATCCTTGACGAACCAGACTTTGTTCCGGCCTTCGGCGAACCAGAAGGCGAGCACCTCATCGATCGTATCCGCCATGACCCCCCTCAACTGATCTTATCCCCGGCCTTCATGGCCCAACTACGGGCGCCGGGGCAAGTGCTCATCGTTCGATCAAGCGTTAGTGGTACCGAGATAGCGGCCCGGCGTCGTACCGAGTTCGCGCCGGAACATGGCGATGAAAGCACTGGGGCTATCGTAGCCGAGGTCGAGCGCGAGATCAGTGACCGCCGCACCCTCGGCCAGGCGTTCGACGGCCCGCACCAAGCGCAAGCGCTGCCGCCAGGCGCCAAAGGTCATACCGGTCTTGCGTTGGAAGAGACGCGCCAGCGTGCGCTCGCTGGCCCCGGCCTCGCGCGCCCAGTCGGCCAAGGAACGGGCATCGGCCGGGTTGGCGATCAGGCCATCGGTGACGACCCGCAGGCGACGCGCGGTAGGCAGAGGGAGGTGAAGCGGCTCGGGACGAAGAAGCCGTAACTCGTCAGGAATGACGGCCGCCAGGCGTGCCGCTCCGCTCGCCGGCTCATAAGAGCTCGGCAGCGAGACCAAGCGCCCCATCACCTCCCGCAAGAGGGGTGAGACCCGTAGCACGCATGTGTCCCGAGGTAATCCGCCGCAGACCGCCGGATGAACATAGAGCGAGCGCAGCGAGAAAGGACCGGGCGAGTCGACCTGGTGCAAGGCCCCTGCCGGGACCCAGACCGCCTGCTCAGGCGGCACGAGCCATGTGCCCTTCGAAGCCGCAACAGTCACCACCCCCTGGGCCGCAAAGACGAGCTGGGCGCGGTAGTGCCGATGCCAAGGAAATCCGCCCTGGCGTGCGACCTCGCTGACCAAGGCCACGACGGGGCGCGCCACGTCGCGAGCCTCTCCCGGATGATCCGGCTCCAAAGGTTGTCTGTATTTCGTCATTAATTGACAGCATAGCGCAAGACGGGCAATCGCCAAACGCTTATCTAAGCGGGATGGCAAGCGGACAAGAACATCCGGAACTGGGTTGGCGACGGCCCGAGATCCTGCTCTATCTCATGGCCGGGGCCGTGCCCTTAAGCTTCGCCACCTGGCAGGCGTTGCTCAACAACTTCGCGATCGAGCGGGCGGACTTCACAGGTGCCGAGATCGGCATGCTGCAGTCCCTTCGGGAGATCCCGGGGTTCCTCGCCTTTGCCGTCGTATTCTTGTTGCTTCTCGTGCGCGAGCAGCGCCTGGCTCTTGTGTCACTGTTCCTCTTGGGAGTTGGCACCGCGGTAACGGGCTTTTTTCCCAGCATCGTCGGTCTTTACATCACGACCGTGGTGATGTCGCTGGGCTATCACTACTACGAGACGCTTCAGATCTCCCTGTCGTTGCAATGGCTGGACCGCGCACGCGCACCGGAGATCCTGGGGCGCATCATCGCCGTGGGTTCCTTCACCTCCATCGTCACTTTCGCGCTCATCTGGCTGGCCTCGGACCTGGCCGGCCTCGACTATCCGGCCGTCTATCTTTTGGGCGGCGGCATTACGGCGCTGGTGGCTGTGTTCTGTTGGCTTTCCTTTCCGACCTATCCGGAAAAGGTCACTCAGCACAAGAAGATGGTACTGCGGCGGCGATACTGGCTCTATTACGCGCTGACCTTCATGTCCGGCGCGCGGCGCCAGATCTTCATCGTCTTCGCCGGCTTCTTGATGGTCGAGAGGTTCGGTTATGGGGTTGGTGAAATCGCGCTCTTGTTCCTGCTCAACGCGGCGCTCAACGTCTGGCTCGCCCCGCGGATCGGGCGGCTCATCGGCCGCCTGGGGGAGCGTAAGGCGCTGATCTTCGAATATCTCGGCCTGATCGGTGTCTTCACGACTTATGCCTTCGTTCAGAACGCCACGCTCGCCGCCGGGCTCTACGTCGTCGATCACCTCTTCTTCGCCTTGGCGATCGCGATCAAGACTTACTTCCAGAAGATCGCCGATCCGAAGGACATCGCCGCCACGGCCGGTGTCGGCTTCACCATCAATCACATCGCCGCCGTGGTGATCCCCGTGGTCTTCGGATACATCTGGCTCCATTCGCCGGCTGCCGTCTTCCTTGCCGGCACGGCCATGGCGATCGTCTCGTTGGCCTTGTCCCTGAATGTGCCAACGCGCCCTTGTCCCGGCAACGAGGCCATCGTCGGGCGCATCGCCGGAGCCGCGGTGCCGGCGGAGTAGGATCACACCAACAGTTTTCCTCGAAGCGGACGCGAGATGAGGCTCGTCAAGACCGGGAAAGTGGCTATCATCCCGCTCGAAGAATCATCACAAGCCAAGTAAAGGTCCATGCCGATGCACATATCGAGCAAATTCGACGGCGGCAACATTCGTGCGCTATCCACCGACGACCCGTCGAACATCCAGCTCGAAATCTGCTCCGACAAGGATTCGGAGTTCTTTCAGTGGTTCTTCTTTCGCGTGACCGGGGCACGGGACCTGGACTGCCGGCTGAACATCGTCAACGCGGGCAAGGCCTCCTACGCCGAGGGCTGGCGAGACTATCAGGCGGTGGCCTCCTACGACCGGAAGGCTTGGTTTCGGGTGCCGACCGAATTCGACGACAAGACGTTGACGCTTGCCCATCGGCCGGAGTCGGACTCGATTTATTATGCCTACTTCGCCCCCTACTCCATGGAGCGGCACGCGGACCTCATGGGTCAGTGTCTCAAATTCAGGACCTGCAGCCTCGAGGTTTTGGGATCGACGCTCGATGGACAGGATCTCGACCTGCTAACCGTGGCGTCCGCCGAGGCCCCCCCCGAGACCACCGACAAGCGCAAGGTCTGCTGGGTCATCGCGCGCCAGCATCCGGGCGAGACGATGGCCGAATGGTGGATGGAGGGATTCCTGAAGCGCCTTCTGGACGACCGCGACCCGGTGGCGCGGGCGCTTCTCGAGCGCGCCCAATTCCACATCGTCCCCAATATGAACCCGGACGGCAGCCGCCGCGGCCATCTGCGCACCAACGCCGCCGGCGCCAACCTCAATCGCGAGTGGGCGGAGCCCAGCATGGAGCGAAGCCCCGAGGTCTATCTGGTGCGCGAACGCATGAACGAGACCGGTGTGGACTTCCTGCTCGACGTGCATGGCGACGAGGTCCTGCCTTACAACTTCATCGCCAACACCTTCGGCATACCGTCCCTCGACGCGCGCCAGCGCGAGCTGACGAACGATTACAAAGCCGCGCTGATGAGGGCCAATCCCGATTTTCAGATCGAACAGGGCTATCCCGAGAACCAGCCGGGCAAAGCCAACCTCTCGATGGCCGCCAACCACGCCGCGGAGACCTTCGGATGTCTGGCCATGACCTTGGAGATGCCCTTCAAGGACAGCGCCAACACCCCGGATCCCGCGCAAGGCTGGTCGCCCGAGCGCTGCCGCAAGCTCGGGTTCTCCAACATCGATGCGCTCTATGCGGTGATCGACCGCCTGCGCTGAGCGCCTAGAAGAGCTTCTTGAGAAGGCTCCCGGGATCCAAGGACTTTTTCTTCTTCTGCTCGGTCGCGGGTTCGGGCTCCGCTTCGCTCGGGGCCGCCTCGGTTCCGCTCTCCGCCGGCGCCGTGCTCGAGCCGCCGTCACCGCCACCCAAGAGCTGATTGAGGACGCTGCCCACGGCTCCCTCGACGCCTCCCGCGCCGCCGCTCTCGCCGGAAGATCCACCGCCGAGACCTGGTATGGCAACGCCCAGGCCCTCAGCCAGACCCTTCATGTTGTCCGGCATGGCCGAGAGGCGCTCCGGATCGAGGGCCGCGGCCTGAAGGACGCTTGTCCAGTCGATCTCGATCTTGGGATTGTCCCAAGATCCCTTGGCGCGAATCGGGATCGGAAGCCCGGCGATAGCCTCTTCCCCGCCCTGGCCAGTCGTGGAAGGGACCAACCTCGCATTGACCTGATAGTCCAGGGTCCGCGGCGGAAGATTCACATCACCGGCCCCGCCGACCCGGACCAAGGGCGCCAACATCTTGAAGTCCTGGTTGTTCAAGAGGCCGTTGACGATAGTGAAACTGCCGCCCATCTCGGTGAAGTCGGTCTTGGGGCGCTCACCTCCGGAGGCGATCCCCAGGGACCCGACGTTGCGCAGCGTTCCGGCCAGGTCGAAGCCCTCATAAGCACCGTCCGCGAACATGAACGCGCCATCACCATTCAGGTTGGAGACCAACTCCTTCTCATTGGTACCGGCGGTGCTGCCACTGGTGGAAAAGGCGAGCCGACCCGAGAGCCGGTCCATATCGGCAAATGTCTCCAGGAAAGGCTTCGACTCGATGTCGCTCAACTCGACCTGATAGGTGATCTTGGGCGTCTTGCCCGCGGCGTCGACCCTCGCGTTGGCCTCAGCACTGCCTTGGTCGAAGATCAGCTTGCCGACCGTGGCCGTCATCACGCCGCCGTCAAGGACCACCTCGGCGGCGCTTTCCATGACATTTACCTTGCGGTAGGTCACCGGTCCGGTGGTCACGTTGACCTTGCCTTGGGCCCGATGCAGGTGCGAGAAATTGATCGGTTCGGTGCTCCAGTCCTTCGGGCCGGCATCGGCCGGAGCCGCATCCTCGGCCGGGGCTTTCTTCTTGGCCGGTGGCGGCAGGTAAGCATTGAGATCGAGATTGGCGATCTGCAGATCGCCACCGAAAAGGATCACGTTGCCGGTCGGGTCGACGAAGCCGTTGGCCGTCGCCTTGGCCGTC